>JAOADY010000102.1 GCA_026417075.1 Caloramator sp. | reverse complement strand
TATATGGGAATACCAATAACACTTGCTGGTGGATTAGTTGCAGTTGATTGTTTATTAATTATTTATTACTTTAAGCATAACTTTATTTCAACAATTCTACTACTAGCATTAGCATATCTTATGGTAAGTAAAATTAAAATTTAAAAAAGATAAGCCCTTAATCGGGCTTATCTTTTTATAGTGCAGGTCTTTTAAAACCTCTTCCATGAACTTCTGAAGCATCTATTATAGACATAAAAGATTTTTCATCGATATCTTCAATTATCTTTTTAGTCTTAGAAAGTTGAGTTGATGTAACTATACAATATATAATCTTTTTAGAATCCCCTGTATAAGCACCTTCTCCATATATAAGAGTAATTCCTCTGCCAATTTCCTGCATTATTGCCTCTGATACTTCTTTTTCTTTTTCTGTTACAATAAATAACATCTTTTTTCTGTCAAATCCATCAATCACTTTATCCATTACATAATAACCCACATACATAAATATTAACGTATACAAAGCAACCTCAAAATTATTTATTGCTGCTCCCGCTAAAACAATTAAAGCATTTATAGAAAAAGATACAGTAGATATGTTTATACCATATTTTTTCTTTACAGCTACAGCTATTATATCAGTTCCTCCCTGAGATGCTCTATTTCTAAAGGTAATTCCCATACCAATTCCATTTAAAACGCCTCCATATATTGAAGATAAAAGTATATCATTAATTCTTATATATTCAGATACATTTTTTGTAACTATCAAAAATACTGAAAAAGATATCATTCCAATGAGGCTAAAAATAATAAAGTCTCTATCAACTTCCTTCATTCCAAATAAAAATATAGGAACATTAAAAATAAATATTAAATATCCAGCGGAAATACCAAATAAATACTGTATTATAATTGATATACCTGAAACTCCTCCACTTAAAAGTTTATGAGGAATTATAAATACATTTAATGCTATAGAACACATCAATGCTCCAATTAATACCATTATTATTCTTTCCATTTTATCATTTCTTTTAATCAAATTAGTCCCCCCGTCATTTTATTTTTAATATATATCTATTCTTCTATGTTTTAAAAGAGGTAATTCATTTCTTATCTTTTCTATATAACGAGTATCAATATCTGCGTAAATTATAGATTCTCCTTCATCAGCTTCTGCTATAATTTCACCCCATGGATTTACAACTAATGAATGTCCATAGGCCGTATAAACACTTTCATAGTCTCTTGCAGGAGATATTCCTGCTATATATATCTGATTATCAAGGGCACGGGTTCTAAATAATATATCCCAATGGGAAGGGCCAGTTGTCATATTAAAAGCTGCTGGTACAAATATAAGCTTTGCTCCCATTAAAGTCATTTCCCTTATTAGTTCAGGAAATCTTATATCATAACAAATACAAAGCCCTATTCTTATGTATTCAGTATTGAATACTGTTATTTTATTGCCTTTTGAAAGATAATCAGACTCATGAAACCTTATACCATTTTCAATATCAACATCAAACAAATGTATTTTTCTATGTTTTGCAATTATATCACCATTAGGATTAATAACATAGGATGTATTATAAATAGAATCATTTTCTCTTTCTGGTATTGACCCTCCAATTATATATATCCCTTTTTCTCTGCTTATCTCCCTAAGCATATTTAATGTTTTGCTACTATTTTCTTCTTCAGCATATTTTGAAAAATATTTACCGCTATAGGGACAATTAAACATTTCACAAAGAGCAACTATTTTTGCATTATTATTCGATGCTTCATTTATTTTTTTATAAGCATTATCGATATTTTTTTGCAAATCATCTTTAACCTTAATCTGGCACAAAGCAATTTTAAACATAAATAAATCACCTTTATAAATTATTTTAACATTATTATACTGTATTATACTTTAAGATAAAACTTAAATGCCATGAAGAAAACAAACAAGATAAGAATAACATAAATGAATCCCAACCTCGTTTGCAATCTATTCATGGCATCACTAATATTAAATATCAAGATCTATTCCAAATTTAACTATAAAAACAACTTCCTCCTATAAATTCTCTAAGAATGGAATTTAATGGTACTATTTTATCATCCAATGATTCCTTGAAATATCCAAGAAATGATAATAATCTCATTGCTTCAATATAAGCAGAACTCTTAGTATCAACTATTTTTAATAGAGGCTCGGCATACTTTTTTAAAATGCTCATCTCATACACAAGAGTAGAATTAAACATAATATCAGCTTCTTCTTGATAAGGAAAAATATTTTTCTCCTCTCCTTCTCTAACCTGTGGCCAGGACAAAATAGTAGCCTGCGCATCTCTCCCTCTACTCATATTATCTCTAACTATCCTTCTTAAAAGCCTTACATCTGTAGTTGGTATCCTATTATGGTCATCTATGTTCAGTTGCGTTAAAGCACTAATATAGATCTTATATTTGTTTTCCTTTGGAACAGAACTTGTAAGCGTTTCATTGAGTCCATGAATTCCTTCAATTATCAATATAGAATCCTTATCCATTTTATATTTATGCCCAAGCCATTCCCTTTCACCTTTTATAAAATTATAACTTGGAAGTTCAATTTCTTTATAATTTAATAAATCACAAAGATTTTTATTAAAAAGCTCTACATCAAGAGCTCTTATAGATTCAAAATCGTAATTACCAAATTCATCCTTTGGAGTCAATTCCCTATTTATAAAATAATCATCGAGTGAAATTGCATAGGGTTTCATTCCAAGAACTTTAAGTTGAATTGATAATCTCTTTGCAAAGGTTGTTTTTCCCGATGAGGATGGACCTGCAATCAGCACTATCTTTACTCTATCTCTATTTTCATATATTTTATCTGCTATATTCGCAATCTTTTTCTCATGAAGAGCTTCAGCAATAAGAACAAGTTCTCTGAATTCATTAGACTCTACCTTTTGATTCAAAAGTCCAACATCATATACACCATGTATTCTTGACCAATCTTCAGTTTCTTTAAAAACTTTTGCGAGTTTTGGAAGATCTTTAAATTTTGAAACAGTATTTGGATTATGTTGTGAAGGATAAAGCAATATAAAACCAGAGTTATAATATATTAAATCAAATATTTTAAGATATCCTGTTGACGGCACCATTGGACCATAAAAATAATCATAAAGATATCCGCATTTATAAAGATTAATATAAGGAAGCTCAATATATCTAAGAAGCCTTATTTTGTCCTCCATACCATAGTCTTTAAATATCCTGACAGCTTCTTCTTTTTTTACTTTAATTTTTTCTATAAGCTCATCCATTTCAACAATTTCAAACATTCTTTTTTTAATATCACTTATATCCCTTTCATCTATCTTCCTTGTATAATGGATTTCTCCATATAATCCCTTACTTAAAGAATGTTCAATTGTAACTCTTGCTCCTTTTAAAACATCCTTAACTGCTCTTATTAATACAAAAGTTAAACTTCTTAAATAAGTTCTAAGTCCAAGAGGATCGAAAATATTAATCGGGGTAAGTGTAACATCATAATGAAGCCTTTTAGACAGTTCCTGAACCTCTCCATCAACTAATGCAATCAATGGCTCACCTATTTCTTTACCACTACCTAATACTTCAAGAATTGTACTGCCTATATTGCATTCTTTTATTTGCCCATTTGGTATTGTTACTTTTATTTTTCCATCCATTTCCTCCCACCCCTTATCTAATCTTTTATAAACAAAATAAGGATTTAAAAGTTGTATCTTATTATATGAAAATAAGCATAAAAAGTTTCTTAAATATTTACTTTGATTTAATTAGAAAGTTTTTAAAGTATTCAAGCCTTTTAATAGTTGATTCTTTTCCGATTATCTCAAAAGTATCAAAAAGAGGCGGAGAAATTTTTGACCCAGTTTCTCCAATTCTTAAAAGCATAAAAAGTATCTTTGGTTTTGTATTAATTCTATCACAAAGTTTTCTCATATAATCTTCAAGTACAGTCTTTTCCCATTTCTCTATAGTTTTTAATTCTTCAATAGCTGCATCTACCATATTTATCATTTCATCAAATTCAATCTTTTTTACTGATTCTTTTATCTCTTCAACATTATAACTATCAGGTTCTATATAAAACATCTTAAAAACTTTTCCTACCTCATCAAGCCTTTTTATTCTTTCTTTCTCTACTTCAACTATTTTTTTTAATTTAACATCATCCTTTACTACCTCTTCATAGTATTCAGTAGATTTAAGAAATGGAAGAATAAGCTGTGTTAATTCTTCAACAGTTTTTCTTCTAATATGAATTCCATTAAACCATTCAAGCTTTTTAAAATCAAATACAACATTAGAGTTATTAATTCTTTCTAATGAAAATTTTGATATCATATCTTCCATCAAAAGAAATTCTTCATCATCAGCAGGATGCCATCCTAGTAAAGCAATAAAATTTGCTACGGCTTCCTTTAAATATCCCATTTCTTTATATTCCCCAATATATAAAGCACCATCTCTTTTAGATATTTTTGTTCTATCCTCATTAAGCAAAAGTGGAAAATGTACATATTCAGGAATTTCAGCTCCAAGAGCTTCAAGTATTATTACTTGATTAAATGTGTTAGGGATATGTTCTTGACTTCTCATTACATGACTTATCTTCATAATCCAATCATCAACAGAAGTTGCAAAATTATATGTAGGAATACCATCCGATTTTCTAATAACAAAATCCCCTATTATATTTCCATCCCAAGTCAGTTCTCCTCTTACAATATCGTGAAAACGGATTATCTTCTCAGGTACTTTAAATCTAACTACATGCTTACATCCTTCCTTTAACCTTTTTTCAACCTCTTCTTTTGATAAGTTTCTGCACTTTCCTGAATACTTAACTGTCTCCTTTTTTAAAGTCTGTTGTCTTCTTTCAGCTTCTATTTCTTCTTCAGTACAGAAACAATAATAGGCTTTTCCTTCGCTTATTAATTGTTCAATATATTTATTATAAATATCAATCCTTTCGGATTGCCTATAAGGTCCATATTCTCCACCAACATCCGGTCCTTCATCCCAATTTATACCTATCCATCTTAATCCTTCAAATATCCCCTTCTCAGATTCTTCTGAGTTTCTTTTCATATCAGTATCGTCAATTCTTAATATCATCTTCCCATTATTTTTTTTTGCAAATATATAATTATAAAGTGCATTTCTTGCTGTTCCAACATGACAATTTCCCGTGGGGCTTGGTGCAATTCTCACTCTAACCTCTTTCATATTATCTTCCTTCCTTTTATCTGATTCTTCTAATATCATTTTCTATTATGCCAATCAAATGTAAAAAACCCCCATCTTTTGCAACTGTATAAGCTTCCTTCAATATATCCTTTAAAGCACTTTTATCTTCACAGCAAAATAGAGCATTGTTATATTCAATCATAGCATTTTCATAATCATTATTTTTTATATATTCCCTTGCAATAGAAAGCCTGAAATTATAATCATAGGGATCTTCTCCATTATATATTTTCATATAAATAAAATCCTTTGATTCTCCAAGAGATTTATCCAAATATAAGGCTATTTCTCTATGAACATCTAAAGGAATTTCTAAATAATCTTCTTCCCAATAACTATATCCTGTAATTCCAAGGGATGTTTTTAATGCCCTCTTAAAATAGTTATCGCCATCTTTCCCTGCATTATAAAGCATTTTACCTATTAAATAATATGGAGCTGTATAAAAATAGCAATATTTAATTGCATTTTCAAGCATATTAAAGCCTTTTAAATCTTTTTTCATTAAAAAGAATTTGCCAACAAAACAAAGACTTTGCAATGCCCTATCATCATATTCAAGCATGAATTTATGATAATCAAATTCATTTTTCATATTCTTAACTTTTTTAAAATCAAAGTCATATTCTTCAGATAATATTTTACATCTTTCAAGGCTTTCTTCACACGAAACAGCATTTTCACTTTCTGAAAGGCTTTCATTAGGTATTAATGTGGATAAATAATCATCAAGTAAACATTTATATATAAAACTTTTAAAGCTTGATGCTAAAATTACAAAATTTCGTGTTTCATGAAGCCATATACCTACATAGTAATCATTAGCAAAGGGCCCATACTTATAAAAACAATAGTAATCTCCATTACCTATATCTCCAAAAGGAATTAAATGAAAATCCATTTCCCCAGGTACTCTTAAAATATTATTGATTATGTTTTCAGCATATTCAAATCTACAGCTTCCAAATTGGGTATCTCCTCCATACTTTACCATAAACCTTTTGAAATCCTCTGGAAGATAACTACCATATTTCATTTCAAATTTTTCAAATTTTAATTTATTCATAGGTCGTTTCCTTTCTCAATGATTTACTATTGAAATTATACCTTTAATCTAAACTTATCTCAAGAGGAAAGAGTATTATATGTTAAATTTAAAAACCTATTTATAATGTTTATTTATTTTAGAAATAATAGATTAGAGGTGATTTTATGGTTGTTTTTATACGAACAATTATTCTTTATATATTTGTTGTATTTGTGATGAGAATAATGGGTAAAAGGCAGATAGGTGAATTGCAGCCCTTTGAATTAGTAATTGCCATAATGCTTTCTGAATTGGCTGCTGTACCAATGCAAGATACAGGAATCCCTCTAAGAAATGGTCTAATTCCTATTTTTACTCTCATGCTTCTTGAAATATCCATCTCCATAATTTCACTTAAATTTGAAAGTGTAAGAAAAATAGTTTGTGGAAAGCCAAGTATTTTAATTAAAAATGGTAAAGTACAGGAAGATGAAATGAGAAAACAAAGATTTAATTTAAACGATTTAATGGAAGAGCTTAGAATTTCGGGATATTTTAATATATCGGATATAGAATATGCAATACTTGAAACTAATGGTAAATTAAGTATAATACCTAGAATATCTCAATCACCTGTTACAAAAGAGGACTTAAAAATTAATAAATCCGAATTAAAATTACCTATAAGTATAATATTAGATGGTGTCTTAAACATGCAAAATTTAAATATTTCAGGATATAATATTGATTGGCTATATAAAAAATTAAAAGAAAATGAAATAGATAAAATTGAAGATGTTTTCATAGCTATGCTTGATACCAAGGGAGAGTTATTTATACAAAGGAGGAATAAAAATGAAAAATGAAAAAAAAATAATATTTTTTTCATTAATAGTTTTTATTGGTATAATATTATTAGAAATATTTATAAATATATATTTAAAAAAAACAAGCAGTATACTTCTTTCTCAAATCGACAAGGCAAAATTATATGTAGAAAATGAACAATGGAATGATGCTAAAATCATAATCAACGATACTTGTAATAAATGGAAAAACATCGAAGAGAAGTGGGCTCTTATTACTAATCATCACGAAATAGATAACATAACTATTTCATTAAAAAGCGCTCAAGAATTTATTAACTCAAGTCAAAAACCTGACTCACTTTCTTCACTAGCAAATTTAAAACATTTTATTAGTCATATCCCTAAAATGGAAAAATTACTGCTTGAAAACATATTTTAGTTGCAATATGTTTTAATTATAATATAATTAAATTGTAACTATTTTGTCCCTATGGGACAAAACTCGTCCATATAATCATATTATAAAAAAATTAATAAATAATATTTTAAAATATCTAAGGAGGGTTAATAATGCCACTTGTTACTTCAAAAGAAATGTTTAATAAAGCTTATAAAGGAGGATATGCGATCGGTGCCTTCAATGTTAATAACATGGAAATAATTCAAGGAATCGTTGAAGCTGCCAAAGAAGAAAAATCTGCATTAATACTTCAAGTATCCGCTGGCGCAAGAAAATATGCTAATCCAATATACTTAAAAAAGCTTGTTGAAGCTGCTGTTGAAGATTCTAATCTACCTATTGTTTTACATCTTGATCATGGTGAAAATTTTGAAATTTGTAAAGCTTGTATCGACAGTGGTTTTACATCAGTTATGATCGATGGTTCAAAATATCCCTTTGAAGAAAACATAAGAATAACAAAAGAAGTAGTTGAATACGCTCATTCAAAAGGCGTTGTTGTTGAAGCAGAACTTGGAAAGCTTGCAGGTGTAGAAGATGCTGTTAAGGTATCTGAAAAAGACGCTACATATACTGATCCTGATCAAGCAGTTGAATTTGTTGAAAGAACTGGTGTTGATTCTTTAGCTGTCGCTATCGGAACAAGTCATGGTGCATATAAATTTAAAGGAACTCCTTCCCTCGATTTTGAAAGACTTGAAACAATTTCAAAGAAACTCAATGGATTCCCATTAGTTCTTCACGGAGCATCAACAGTTATGCCTGAATTTGTTGCAAAATGTAATGAATACGGTGGAAAACTTCCAGGAGCTCAGGGAGTACCTGAAGATATGCTTAGAAAAGCTGCAACTATGGGAGTGTGCAAGATAAACATAGATACTGATTTAAGATTGGCTATGACAGCAACTTTAAGAGAATATTTTGTAAAGCATCCTGAAGAATTTGATCCAAGAAAATATTTAGGACCTGCAAGGGATGCGATTAAGCAAATGGTTCAGCATAAAATCAAAAACGTTCTTGGATGCAGCAACAGTATATAAGTAAACACCAAAAAATCTTCGTATTCACTACTCATTTATACTTTGATAAAATAAATCCAGTAGAGTAAGTTGTAAGCTTTCTACTGGATTTTTATCTTTTATTCATGAATATTTTTACTTTTAAGTTTTAATTCACAATGGAGCTATTTTTACCAAGGCATATATCTTAACAACGTAGCTACATCTTTCTTATCTAAATTACAAAGCACATCCATAAGATAAACTAAATACTTTTCAACATCTAGATCATTTGCCTTAGCCGTTTCTGCTATGCTATACTTTTGCTCCTTTAGGTGAAAAGCCAATTTTTCCTTCCAAGAACAAAAGGCTTTATTACTCTCTAATCTCCGTTATTATTTAGAAGGAATACACTTGTTTTTCTTTAGCAAAGCTTCTATATTTATATTGCTTATCACATCCGGTTCAGAAAATGATATTAAGTGAATCCAAAATTTCTGTCCTGCCTGGCGTATATTCACCGTAACATTATCCGGAATTTGCCCAGGAAGAAGCTCTATAAGTTTAGCTGCATTTGTTCCATAATAAGCATAATACCACTCATTTTCAAATATTGCATTCTCTGTATGGGTAAATCTTTTTGCTCCGGCATTCCTCATCCATACAATCTCAACAAGGTTCGGCCTGCCAGAAGTCGCTTCGCTAGTTTTTTTTACCTCCCAAAAGCCTATAGAACCAAAGATAGCACTATCTCATGCTCTTTTGAACTAGTTTTTATTACTTTGAACTCCTTCATGACACTGTCATAGCTGTGTTCAATAGTCTCAACATCACCCGGATTCAAGCCAGCTCTGACAAGTCCGAGTTGAAAGCTATATGACTTAAGAACAAAAAAAACTATTACTGTAAAAATTAGAACCAACCATAATATAATGTGCGATTTTCTCATAATAAATAACCTTCTTTACTCACAGTGAAGTGGGAATTGCGGATAACATGGATATATAGTCTGAACTTTCTTGTTTTCTGGCTCTGAAATTGTGATTTCGCTTATTGCATCATGATATGTGCCATTAACATTATTATATGCCCAAAGAGCCCTCGTTGTGCTTGTTACTGGTAAAATAAAATTGGTTCTTTCCAAAGTTAGTGGGTAAGAAATATTTTGCTTTAATTTAAAATTGGAATTCTATTTTATAAAGATGCTCGCAAAAACTTAACCCTATAACAGCTTTGGAATTTGATAGGGCTTCGCCTTCTAATTTTGAAACTATTTCAAATTGTTTTGCAGCACCTATTATCCAATTAGATAAGACTTGCTTGAAAGGCTTACACCAAGCATATCAAAATTAGAAATTATATCTTTCATGTTTTCATCTGAATTATTTGCTATATTTAAGCCAACCATTTTTGTACCTCTTCTTTCGTTTTTATAATTGTGTTATAGCACAAAACCCTTGATTTTTCAAGGGTTGAAAGGATTTTTGCATATATTTAATAATAGTTTTTACTCTCAATTAGCTTAAATTTTGAAACAGTTCTTACCTCATATGTTTTTAATGCCTTAAACGCTAACAAAAAGACATAATAAAAGTCATAGCTTCTATAAGCTATGACTTTTATTAACCAGATTGTTGATAAACCCCTTGGTTTCAAAAATCAAGGGGTTTATTTATGCGATAGCATATAAATTTTCAAAATGAATTTCTGATTTTAACATAAATATTTTATTAATATTCCTAAAAAATAAAAGGGATAGTACCCTTGC
>JAOADY010000040.1 GCA_026417075.1 Caloramator sp. | reverse complement strand
GTAGGTGCCTTCGGCATGCCTATTTTTTATAAATTTCCTATTTATTAAAAACTATTTTTTAGAATTTAGTAAAAACCTAAGTAATTTTGAGTAATTATACGTCTAGCTACGCTATTTTTTCATATTTACTTAACACAATCCGCAAGCTTCATACAAAACAATAGTTGAAGATACAAACCCTGCTGTTTCTGTTCTTAATATTCTCGGTCCCAAAGTTACTGGCTCTATTCCGTTTTCTATGCAAAGTTTTATTTCCTCATCCTCAAATCCGCCTTCAGGGCCTATAAATATACCTACATTTTTAAAGTTTTGTTTTTCTTTAAACAACTTTTTAAAATCCTTAACTTTTTCATTTTCATAGGGAATTACTGATATATCCATCTCCTTTAACTTTTCAACAGCACTTTTAAAATCTATCGGTTCTAAAACTTTAGGTATAATCCCTCTATCGCTCTGCTTTGCTGCCTCCATAGCTATTCTGTTCCATCTTTCAATTTTTGATGATATATCTTTGCTTTTAATATCTACAACAACTCTTTTGGTTATTACTGTCTGTATGCAACAAACTCCTATCTCAACGCATTTTTGCACAATCAAATCCATTTTTTGAGCCTTAGGAAGAGCTTGAAATAATGTAATTTTTACTTCAGGTTCTGTTTCATTTTTAAATTTTTCAGATATACTACATGTAACACTTTTTTTATCAAAGACTTCAATAATCCCTATGTATTCATTTCCATATCCATCTGATATTTTTATCCTCTCTCCAGCTCTTAATCTAAGAACTTTTATAATATGGTTCACATCTTCACCAGTAATTAGAATTTTATTATTTTTATAATCTATATTTTCACTACTTATGAAAAACTTATGCATAAATCCTCCTTAAACTACTTTTGCAGATATTGCTACCCATTCTCCCATCTGTTTTATATCACAAATATTAAAACCTGAATTATTAAATTTTTCAACAATATCCTGCTTTCTGTCCTGAATAATGCCTGATACTATAAAAATACCATTTTCCTTTAAAAAAGGCTTTATAGTATCGGTTAATTTTAATATAATATCAGCTATAATATTGGCTACAATAACATCAGCTTTTCCTTCAACAACATCAGTTAAATTGCCTAACCTTATTTCAACATTGCTGACATTATTATATTGTATATTTTCTCTTGCGGCATCAACAGCAACTTCATCTATATCAACTCCAATAATTTTTTCTGCTCCAAGTTTTGACGATGCTATCGATAGTATTCCTGAACCAGTACCAATATCGAATACGGTATCCCCTTTTTTAATATATTTTTCAAGAAGCTCAATACACATTATTGTTGTCTCATGAGTTCCTGTTCCAAAGGCCATTCCAGGGTCGAGTTCAATAACTATTTCATCATTTTTAGGACTGTATTCTTCCCATTTAGGTTTTATAACTATGTTTTTTCCTAGCTTTGTAGTCTTGTAATATTTCTTCCAAGAGTTAGCCCAATCTTCCTCACAAACAACATTTGTAATTATTTTACCTTCTCCAACATCTATTCCCATATTAATTAGTTCTTTTATTTTATCATTTATGTACTCAACAATATTATCTATATCATCATCCTGACTAAAATACCCCTTTACAACTGCTGCACTATCTTTATATTCTAAAATAGAAACATCTGCAAAATCCCAACTCATCTCATCTTGGTTTCTATTTATAATATCATTAGGATCCTCTATTGCAACGCCTTTAACATCAAGTCCATAAAATATTCCTGATATAGGTTCAACAGCTGTAGTACTTGTTATAATTTTTACTTCTATCCATTTTCCCTTCACACTCTTCATCCTCTCTTTTTTTATTAATTATACTACAATATTTAAATCGTGTAAAAAACATATAATTAAAAAGGCCAGATGCAATAAACTTTCACATCTGACCTATTATACTATCCTCCAAAGGCATCTTTGAATTTATCTACAAAGGATTTTTTACTTTCCTTTATATCCTCTCCAAATTCAACAGCAAGTTTTTGAAGAAGTTCCTTTTGCTTATCAGTTAACTTCTTAGGAATTTCAACCTTTAATTCTACAAAAAGATCTCCTCTTCCTGTCCCTCTAATCCTTGTAATTCCTTTACCTTTTAATTTTATAATAGTTCCTGGCTGTGTTCCAGGAGAAATAGTATATTTTTCTTGACCTTCAAGGGTTGGGATAGTAATCTCTCCTCCAAGTATTGCTTTTATAAAGGAAACAGGGGTTTCACATATAATATCAAAGCCTTTTCTTTGAAATAACTTATGAGGTTTAACTCTTATATTAATATAAAGATCCCCTGGTGGTCCTCCTTTAAGCCCTTTTTCTCCTTCACCTCTTAAAGGAATTGTATTTCCGGTATCTACTCCTGCTGGAATGTTTATTGATATAATTTTCTTTTTTCTTATTTTACCTTTTCCAGAACAGTCAGGGCATGGAGTTTCTATAATTCTTCCTTCTCCATAGCATCGATCGCAAGTAGTTACATTTATAAAACTTCCAAAGGGAGTATTCCTTTGAATCTTAATTTGACCGGTTCCATTACACTTTGGACACGCCTTTGGAGATGTGCCAGGCTTTGCTCCGGTACCATGACACTTTTCACAACTTTCATACCTAAATATTTCAATATCCTTTTTAACTCCAAAGGCTGCTTCTTCAAAGGTTAAATCGAGGTTATACTCTAAATCAGCACCTCTTTGAGGTCCATGTTTTTGTCGTCTTCCTCCAAAAAAATCTCCGAATATATCTCCGAAAATATCTGAAAATCCTTCAAATCCACCAAAACCTGAGGCATCAAAACCTCCAAATCCTCCCTGACCATTAAAATCAACAGTACCGAATTGATCGTATTGTGCTCTTTTTTGAGGGTCTGAAAGAACCTGATACGCTTCATTAATTTCTTTAAATTTTTCTTCAGCATTTTTATCTCCGGGATTTTTATCAGGATGATATTTTAATGCAAGTTTTCTAAAGGCTTTCTTTATATCTTCATCTGAAGCATTTTTTTCAACCCCAAGTATCGCATAATAATCCTTCGCCAATAGCCTCACCACCTTCCGCACACAGATAGGAGGGAATAAATCCCTCCTTACTACTATTTATCGTCCTTTACATCATAGTCTACATGAATATCGTTGGGATTTGTGCTCTCTTGCTGATTACCCTGTGCATTTGCTCCTGTCTGTTGATATATTCTTGAGGAAATTTCATAGAACTTTTGTGTTAGTTCATCTGTAGCATTCTTTATAGCTTGAATGTCTGAACCGTTTAATGCATCTTTTACCTTTTTCAACTTTTCTTCTACTTCTGTCTTGTCCTGAGGTGAAATCTTTCCTTCCAGATCTTTTAGTGTCTTTTCAGTTTGATAAACTATTGAATCAGCATTATTTCTGACTTCTATTTCTTCCTTTCTCTTTTTATCTTCTTCAGCATATCTTTCAGCTTCCTTAACCGCCCTTTCTATTTCTTCATCTGAAAGATTTGTAGAAGCTGTAATAGTTATATTTGCTTCTTTACCTGTTCCTAAATCTTTTGCAGAAACATGAACAATACCATTTGCATCTATGTCAAAAGTAACCTCAATCTGAGGTACTCCTCTTGGAGCTGGTGGTATACCAGATAGAGTAAATCTTCCAAGAGTCTTATTATCTCTTGCCATAGGCCTTTCACCCTGAAGAACATGTATTTCAACGGATGTCTGACCATCAGCTGCAGTTGAGAATATTTGGCTCTTTCTTGTTGGTATAGTTGTATTTCTTGGTATTAATGTTGTAAACACTCCACCTAAAGTTTCTATTCCAAGGGATAGAGGTGTAACATCAAGAAGAAGAACGTCCTTTACCTCTCCCTTTAATACTCCTGCCTGTATTGCAGCTCCTACTGCAACACATTCATCTGGATTTATACCCTTTGTAGGCTCTTTTCCTGTAAAATTCTTAACAAGCTCCTGAACAGCAGGTATTCTTGTAGAACCTCCAACTAAAACAACTCTGTCTATCTGATTTATTTCAAGTCCTGCGTCTTTTAATGCATTCTTCATTGGCTCTAATGTAGCCTGAACAAGATCAGCAGTTAATTCGTTAAATTTTGCTCTCGTCAATGTAACATTAAGGTGCTTTGGTCCTGTTGCATCTGCAGTTATAAAGGGAAGATTTATTTCTGTGGATAATGAAGTTGATAACTCAATTTTTGCCTTTTCAGCTGCTTCTTTTAGCCTTTGCATTGCCATTTTATCGCTTCTTAAATCAATTCCATTTTCAGCTTTAAAAGTATCGCAAAGGTAATCCATTATCTTCTGGTCAAAATCGTCTCCTCCAAGATGGGTATTACCATTTGTTGATTTTACTTCAAATACTCCATCTCCAATTTCAAGTATAGAAACGTCAAAAGTTCCTCCTCCAAGGTCATATACGAGTATTTTCTGATTTTTATCCATTTTGTCAAGTCCATAGGCAAGAGAAGCTGCTGTAGGTTCATTTATTATTCTTAAAACTTCAAGACCAGCTATTTTCCCAGCATCCTTTGTTGCCTGTCTTTGGCTATCATTAAAATATGCAGGAACTGTAATAACAGCTTCAGTAACCGGTTCTCCAAAATAACTTTCTGCATCTGCCTTAAGCTTTGCTAAAATCATTGCTGATATTTCCTGTGGAGTATAAGCTTTACCATCAATGTTTACTTTATAATCAGTACCCATATGTCTTTTAATAGACATTATTGTTTTATCAGGATTAGTTATAGCCTGTCTTTTTGCTACCTGTCCCACTATTCTCTCACCATTAGGTTTAAACGCAACAACAGAAGCTGTAGTTCTAGCACCTTCAGAGTTTGGTATAACTACAGGTTCTCCTCCTTCCATATAAGCCATACATGAATAAGTAGTACCAAGGTCAATACCTATTACTCTTCCCATAATTCTCTTCCTCCTTCATATTATTAAACTATTTGTTAATTAGCTACTTTAACCATACTGTAGCGTAGAATTTTGTCTTTATATTTATATCCTTTTTGAAGTACTTCAATTATTTCATTTTCTCCATAGCTTTTATCTTCAATATGCATTACTGCATTATGAAACTCTGGGTTGAATTTTTCACCTAATGCTTTTATCTCTTCTATGTTCATTTTTGCCATTGTATCCTTAAATAACTTTACAACCATTTTAATACCATCAATAAGACTTTGATCTTCGTTATTATACTCTAATGCTCTTTCAAGATTATCAAAAACAGGCAAGAGATTTTTTACTGCGTTCATAATGCCATCATCGTATATGCTTTCTTTTTCTTTATTTGTTCTCTTTCTGAAGTTATCAAAATCAGCCATAGTTCTTTTAAGCATATCTAGATACTCATTTGCCTGTTTTTCTTTTTCCTCATATTTTTTTTGAAGTTCATTATATAGCTTTTCATAATCAGTCGCTTCATCATTACTATCCTTTTCCTGACACTGCTGCTCTTTTTCTAACTCATTAATATCTTCTGTAAATTCTTTTTCTTCTTGATTCTCATAATTTTTCTCAGCAGCATCAGTATTTTTCACAAAATTCTCATCTGACACTTTATCACCTTCTATCAAATTATTTTATTCATCTAATTGATTTTTAAGCATATTATTTAATGTATCCGTAAGATACTTTAATATACCAATTACCTTTGCATAGTTCATCCTCGTAGGACCTATAACTCCAATCTTACCTAAGGTTTTATCTCCTATTTTATACGAAGCCTTCACAATACTGCATTCTTTAACTTCATCGTATATATTTTCTTTTCCGATTGAAACGGTTATATTGCTGTCATCCTCTGAAAAAATATCAAGCAATTTTTCTTTATGTTCAAGAAGAGATAAAAAGTTTTTAGCCTTTTCTATATCGTTGTATTCAGGATAATGAAATATGTTAGTAGTTCCATCAAGAAATATATCGCAATCAAAGGATTTAAGGCTCTCATTAAGCACAGGTATTATAGAATTTAATATTTCATCATATCCCTTCATTTCAAGCTGAATTGAAGATATAACTGATAAATCAATATCTTCAACTGTAAGTCCAGCAAGTTTTTCATTAAGCATATTGTTTATCGCTATTAAAGTATTGCTTGATATAGGTCTTGGAATTTTAATTTTACAATGCCTTACTATTCCTGTATCTGTAATAACTACAGCTATTATATCTGTAAGACTTAGCTGAATTAACTGAATAGATTTTACAGAACTCTTCTTAACCGATGGAGACAACACAGCAGAGGTATACTGCGTTATATTTGATAAAATTTTAGATATCTGCTTAATAATATTGTCGATTTCATCTATTGTAGTTCTGTCCAAAAAATTTCTAACTGCCTCTATTTCATAATTTGAAGGTCTTTGTAATTCCATAAGTTCATTTACAAAAAACCTGTATCCTTTGTCAGAAGGAATTCTCCCTGCAGAAGTATGAGGCTGTTCAAGATATCCAAGTTCCTCAAGGTCAGCCATTTCATTTCTAATAGTTGCAGAGCTGATTCCCATCTCATATTTTTTTGCAATTGTTCTTGAACCTACTGGTTCTGCTGTATCTATATAGTCTATAATAACTGCCCTCAGGATAGTCTTTTTTCTCTCACCTAAACTCATACTCTCACTTCCTTTTTGTTAGCACTCTGTTGTATTGAGTGCTAATTATTACGATAATAAAATATCACTATTGAATAATTTTGTCAATATCCCCACTATTTTTTAAACTTTCTATTTCAAAAAATTTATAAAAACTTGATTTGAAATATCTATCCCCTTGTTTGTAAGCATTATATTTTTCCCGTCATCAATTATAAGATTTTTTTGTTTAAGAACATTAATTTTATCTCCATAAACATCATACACATCTTTATTAAATCTTTTTAAGAATCTTTCTTTTTCTATTCCCTTTGTCATTCTAAGCCCCATAAACATAAATTCAGACATTTCATCATAAATTTCAATTACTTCGCTTTTCTCTATAACACTCCTTGAATAAATTCCTTCAATATATTTTTCTATATTTTTATAATTTGAATATCTTTTATTTTTTATATAAGAATGGGCTCCTGCCCCAACTCCTATATATTCTTCATCCATCCAATAAGTTATGTTATGGCTACACTCATATCCTTTTTTTGCAAAGTTAGAAATTTCATATCTGTTTATCCCTTTTTTTGATAGCTCCTCAACAGCATAATAATACATTTCTCTTTCAACATCATCATATGTTAGTTTTAGCTGATTTTTTTCATACATTTCATAAAAAGGCGTGCCCTCTTCTATTATGAGACTGTAACATGATAAATGATTTGGCTCAAGTTTTAATACATTTTCAATAGTTTGGATCCAATCAGTCATACTTTGATTTGGAATTCCAAACATTAAGTCTATATTTATATTTTTAAATCCTATTTTATTTAATATATCATAGCTTTTTAAAAAATCTTCTAATTTATGAATTCTTCCAAGTGTTTCCAAAAGATTATTCTGCCATGCCTGAAGACCAATAGATACCCTGTTTACACCATATTCTTTCAATATCTTTGCCTTCTCATCATCTAAAGTGCCTGGATTTGTTTCAACTGTAAATTCATCAGCATTAAATTTTTTAAGTTCACTTAAAAGTTTTTTAAGGTTTGATATAGATAAAATGGTGGGAGTTCCCCCACCAATAAATATTGTTTTAAATTTTGACTGATTTATTCTTTCAATTTCTTCTAAAAGTGCCTTTATATAATCATCCTGAATATCTAATCTTACATAAGAATTAAAATCACAGTAAAGGCATTTTTTTATGCAAAAGGGTATATGAACATATAATGAATTTATCATTGTTCCACCTTCAATACAGACATGAATGCTTCCTGTGGAACTTCAACAGTTCCAATCTGCTTCATTCTCTTTTTCCCTTCTTTTTGCTTTTCAAGAAGTTTTTTCTTTCTTGATATATCTCCTCCATAACATTTTGCAAGAACGTCTTTTCTTAATGCTTTAATGGTTTCCCTTGCAATAATTTTTGAACCTATTGCAGCTTGTATAGGAATTTCAAACTGCTGTCTTGGTATAACTTCTTTAAGTTTTTCAGCTATAGCTCTTCCCCTGTAATAAGCTCTTTCCTGAGGAACAATTTGAGATAGGGCATCTACTATGTCCCCGTTTAATAATATATCAAGCTTAACAAGTTCGGATTTTTTATATCCTGAAAACTCATAGTCTAAAGAAGCATATCCCTTTGTTCTCGATTTTAATGCATCAAAAAAATCATATATTATTTCATTTAAAGGCATTTCATAATGAAGCATAACTCTTGTAGTTTCAAGATACTCCATATTTTTAAAAGTACCTCTTCTTCCCTGACAAAGCTCCATTACAGCACCTACAAAATCATTAGGACATATTATAGATGCATTTACAATTGGCTCCTGCATATACTCTATCTCTGTAGGAGATGGCATATTTGTAGGATTTGTAAGTTCAATAACATTTCCATTTGTAAGAATTATTTTATATATAACACTTGGAGCCGTCGTTACAAGATCAAGATTATATTCTCTTTCAAGCCTTTCTTGGACGATTTCCATATGCAAAAGTCCCAAAAATCCACATCTAAATCCAAAACCTAAAGCTATAGATGTTTCTGGTTCAAAGGTTAAAGCAGCATCATTTAGCTGAAGCTTTTCAAGAGCTTCTTTTAGTTCTTCATATTTAGAGCTATCAGCTGGATAAAAACCGCTGTACACCATAGGAACTGCAGGTCTATAACCTGGAAGAGGCTCATCTGCCATCCTTGCTGCTTCAGTTATAGTATCCCCAACTCTTGCATCTCTTACGTTTTTAATGCTTGCTGTAATATATCCAACGTCTCCAGCCTTAAGTTCAGAAACCTCCATAAAACTTGGCCTAAATATACCTACTTCCGTTACCTCATATTCCTTTCCTGTCATCATAAGTTTTATTCTTGTACCTTTTTTAACTGTTCCGTCCTTTATTCTAACGTAGCATACAAC
Organism: Caloramator sp.; assembly: GCA_026417075.1. Taxonomy (GTDB): domain Bacteria; phylum Bacillota; class Clostridia; order Clostridiales; family Caloramatoraceae; genus Caloramator_B. Next base: position 770 of record JAOADY010000040.1, on the reverse strand, counting down.
TCCCTTATATGAATCATATATACTATCGAAAATCAATGCTTTTAATGGTGCTTCTACATCCCCATCGGGAGCAGGTATTTTCTCAATTATAGCCTTTAAAACATCTTCAATTCCTATTCCAACTTTTGCTGAAATTAGTGGAGCATCAGAACAGTCAAGTCCTATTACATCTTCTATCTCTTTTTTAACCTCATCAGGTCTTGCGCTTTGCAAATCTATTTTATTAATAACAGGAACTATCTCAAGGTTATGATCAAGAGCTAAATAACAGTTTGCTAATGTTTGTGCCTGTATCCCCTGAGTTGCATCAACAACAAGTATAGCTCCCTCACAAGCTGCGAGGCTCCTTGAAACTTCATAGTTAAAATCTACATGCCCTGGAGTGTCTATAAGATTTAAAATATATTCATCACCTTTAGAATCAGAATAAACAAGCCTTACCGCTTGTGATTTTATTGTAATTCCTCTTTCTTTTTCAAGCTCCATAGTATCAAGAACCTGATCTTCCATTTCACGTTTTGTTAAAGTACCAGTAGCCTCAATAAGCCTATCTGCTAAAGTGGATTTCCCATGGTCTATATGAGCTATTATACAAAAGTTTCTAATTTTTTCTTGTCTTTTGCTTGTCATATAATTCCTCCTACCTATATGTGTAGTTTTGTTAAGTTATATGATATTTGAATTTCATCTCCCCTTTGAGTTATCTTAAATATAACCAACAATAAAACACCTCCAAAGGAGAGATGAAATTATGTGCAAATTAATCAATA
>JAOADY010000122.1 GCA_026417075.1 Caloramator sp. | reverse complement strand
AGGGTACTATCCCTTTTATTTTTTAGGAATATTAATAAAATATTTATATTAAAATTAGAAATTTATTTTGAAAATTTATATGCTATCGCATAAATAAACCCCTTGATTTTTGAAACCAAGGGGTTTATCAACAATCTGTCTTTTCTTTTTTAAGAAAAGATTTTTATCTAAACTTAATATCATAAATAGTTTCTTTGCAAATATATATTCATATCATTATGACTCAGATTTATCTAGATTTCCAATAGATAAAGATGTTGCATTACTTATATCTAAGATACAAGATTATGACAGCAGTAAATATTTTAATTATGATTTTTATAAGGTTATGCCGGAATACTTTCTTTCAGGATAATTTTAATAATTTTTGGGTATTTTTATGCCCATTTTTAGATTTTTAAAGCAAATAAACAAGATACCGCTAAAGCATATATTGAATTAATTTGTACTCGAAGTTATGAAGTACCTTTTTTCGGTATAAAAGAATATGCTCCAGAAGCAATAAAAGGCTGGCTCCTTGATTAAGAATAGAAAACTAACTCTTTGAAAGGAAATTATTGATTCAATTATAGATGATTTTAGTAAAAGGTTCTATATTACTATATGAGGAAAAGTTAGTGCTTTTGTCCAGTAAAAGTTGAGCAAATCATAATAAAATGAGTCAAAAATTCTTTTCAAAATAAATTTTTTTAAGTTTTTTTGAAGGAATTATCAGAATAATGTAGAACATATAAAATTATGGAATTATTATAAGGAGGTATTATTATGTTTATTAATTTAAAACACAAAGAAACTGGTATAACAAAAAGATGTAAAGTAGGTTTTTCATGGACAACTTTGTTTTTTGGATTTTTTGTTCCGTTTTTAAGAGGAGACATTAAATGGGGACTTTTAATGATTTTAATAGGGGTAATATCAGCTGGTATCGGATGGTTAGTTTTTCCTTTTATTTATAACAAAATTTATATTAGAAATTTAGTTTCTGAGGGATATATACCTGCAGATGATTATTCTAAAAACGAATTGAGAAGATTAGGTGTTTTTTTAGAATAATTGATTTTAGATCTAATCGAGTAGGAGCTGAATAATTATTTTATTCAGCGTCCTTTCTCACCATAGTAGTATCGGTCTGGTATATTGAGGTTTGTTAGTTTGTATGCATTTTAGAAAACTGTGGGATTAGATTTTTATCGTTCTAAAAACACTTACTATTTTTTATGAGTGTAAATGTCAATATATCTTTGGTTTTTTCTAAAGTTAGTGGGTAAGAAATATTTTGCTTTAATTTAAAATTGGAACTCTATAGGAATATGAAATTTAAATTTTATTATTTCAACTAAGCATGGAAAGAATTATTCTTATTTTATCACTTACACTATAAGCGGAATAAAAGTTAAAAGTGAAGAAGGAACTCTGCAAGGAGAATTATTAAGTTCTTTTTTTAGCAAATATAATACTCTATGATTTAGATAAAGAATTAAAAAAGAGAGGACATAAGTTCTGTAGATATGTGGGTTACTATAATATATTTGTAAAAATAAAAAGAGTAACCTACAGAGTCAAAAAGAACATAATTGAATATATAATATATTGAAAATGTTCTTAAGCTAAAAGTAAATAAGGAGAAAAGTGCAGTTAATAGACCGTGGAAAAGAAAAATTCTTTGATTTTCATATTATATAATCCAAGGAAAATCAAATATAAGAATAATAGAGGAAAGTATAAAGAAATTCAAGAATAAAATAACTGACATAACGAGTTAAGAAAATCCTTTAAGTACAGAAGAAAGAATTAATAAATTCAACTTGATAATCATCGGATGGGTAAACTATTTTTCATTTGCAAAGGGTAAGAAATATATGGAATAATTATACAAATAGATAATAAGAAGAAGATTAAGAATGTGCAAATGGAAACTATGGAAAAGGGTCATAACAAGGACAAAGAATCTGATAATATTAGGAATGAAACCACATTTTAAAAAATTATATGCCAATACCCGAAAAGGATATTGGCATATATCAGATAGTCAAATCTTATTAACAACTCTAACTAATGAATATTTCAATAAGTTAGGCTATAAAAGCATAATCTCATAGTGGTCTAAAATGTATGTAAACTAATGAATTTGTCGTATACAATCGATACGTACGCTAATGTGAGAGGACGACGAATAAAATAATTATTCAGCTTATACTAAATTATTATATGCTTATTTTAAATTATAATTTTATTTCTGTAGGATAAGACCAGTTTCTTAGCTCTTCAAGTGATAATACAGGAGGTTCGTTTCCTCCATTAATTAATAAAGCTCTAAAATATATTTCAGCTATTTCTTCAACATAATGAGCATTTAAAAGTGTATCATCAGGATTATTACCAACAACAACAACACCGTGATTTGCTAAAAGACATGCATTTGATTTTTTTAATGGCTCTATAATGCTTTCAGCAAGTGCTCTTGTACCAGGTCTTCCATATGGAGCAACTGGAATAATTCCGCCATAAGACATCCCTTCATATACAACGGCAGGTATCTCTTTCCCTATAACAGCAAAGGATGTAGCAAATTTTGAGTGCGTATGAACAACACAGCTTATATCATTCCTAACTTTATATGCTTCAAGATGCATCATTGATTCGCTTGAAGGTCTTAATTTGTTTTCGGATTCTATTACATTAGCATATAAGTCCATTACACATATATCTTTATAAGTTAATTTTTCTCTTGCAATTCCTGATGGTGTAATTACTATATAACCAGTTTTTTTATCTCTTATACTAAAGTTACCTGATTTATGCTTACATAAGCCGGATTTATCTGCTTCCTTAGCTATTTCGACTACTTTTACTTTTAATTCTTCTAACAATAGAAATTCCTCCTTAAAAACTTTATTTTTAATTATTACAGTAGCTATTTTGATTAAATAACTTTGCTTCAAAGGTTGCTGTATAATTAATATATTTTATTCTCCTAAAGCCTCATCTTTTTTTCCCATGTAATTAATATAATAGAAGAAGAGAGCAAGCAATACTGCTAATGCTATAACACCTTTAAAATCTCCATGTATAATATTAAATCCATGGGCTAATGACCATCTTAAAGTAGGAATCTCAAATGCAAACCAGCTTAAGAATTGTCCATTTGGAACAGTTATTGTACCAACAGACTTTGCAAGATTAGTAACTATTCCACCAAAGCTAGTTGCAACAGCAAGATAGATTGGTGTTACTATTATACTAAGCAAAATCATTCTTATTAAATTTCCTCCAGTTACAATCATAGCTGGAACGACAAGCGAAATATTTATTATTGAACCTAATGGCAATACATTATTCCAACCAGTTTTTGCCATGATTATTGCAAGGAATAATTCAATAGGAACCATTATTATTGCTGCAACCCATATTTCTGATAAGCCTGCAAGGAATGGCCAATCGAGACCAATATACAATTCTCTATTTTTAAATTTATTTTTCATAAAATCCCCAACTGCATCAGCTATTGGAGCTAATGCTTGCATAAATAGTTTAGCCACCATTGGGAAGAGAACAAGAGCTGTTGAAACTTGAATTGCTGTATTTAATATTCCCTTCAAGTCATACTTTGCAAATATTGCTATAAGAGCACCTACGATAAATCCCATAACGCTGTTTTCACCAAAAACACCTATTTTTTCTTTTAATTTATTTGCATCTATATTACTTTTATTTAAACCAGGAATAAAATCAAACAATCTATTTATTGGAGCAAGTAAAACTCCGGTTAATGTCATACAATGAGTACATGCTATTCCAGGAATTTTAGTTAATGAATATATTTGTTTTCTTGTTATATCTGCATTTTTAAGTTCAAATATAACTTGAATTCCAACTGCTATCATACCTAAAACAATATTTTTAGTTACTGCAGCAACTAATGTTGCTGTGAATATTTTCCCCCAAACATTCCAAAGATCAACGTTTAAACAATTTGTCCATCCAAATATTAGCATTATTATATTAATACAAATAGTTAATGGGAAAACTAATAATGCATATGGCCAAGCCCAAGCTATTGCAGACATAGGTGCCCAACCAGCATCTATTGAATTAAGTTGAATACCTGTATTTTTAACAAATTCGCTTGCTGCAGGACTAATTGCTTCAAACATAAATCCAAGAATAACGTTCATTCCTGTAAATGCTATACCTAAAGTAAGACCAGCAATAATAGCTTTTTTAGGCTTCATCTTCATCACTAAACCAAGTATTATCATGACTATGGGTAAAAATACTGCTGCACCTAAATCAAGTATAAATTTAATTATTCCACCCATATATTTAACCTCCTTTAATAATTTTTAAATATCTTAATTTTAATCAATATTTCTTAGATTTTGACATTGATGCAAACAAGCATAAAGGATATTTTAGCAATTAACATATTTAATTTACATTTATTAGATAGATTAAAGACATTTTTATATGTTTTTCCAATTATAGTTTGTTAATTCCACTTTTTCTATGATGATTTTTAATATTTAACTTTATAACTTTAGATAGGCAATTTTAAAAATCAAATTACCAACTATGGACAAATATAAATGCGTAGCAATATTTATCCAATCTTAGGGGTTAAAAGTCCCCTTATAGTAAAATACTGTTGTTAAAATTTGTTATGCAACTT
>JAOADY010000120.1 GCA_026417075.1 Caloramator sp. | reverse complement strand
AGGGTACTATCCCTTTTATTTTTTAGGAATATTAATAAAATATTTATATTAAAATTAGAAATTTATTTTGAAAATTTATATGCTATCGCATAAATAAACCCCTTGATTTTTGAAACCAAGGGGTTTATCAACAATCTGAGCAGGTATACCTGCTTTATTCTTTTTTATAAACATCTTCAATTTTTACCTCATACTGACCATCGGGAGATTCAACTTTTACAATTTCTCCTATTTTATGCTTATATATAGCCTTTCCGATTGGAGATTCTATGCTTATCAAATTATTCATAGGATCTGCTTCAATAGTTGTAACTATTGTGAATTTTTCAATTTCATTATCCTCAAGGAATCTTAAGGTAACTATTTTACCTATTCCTACTTCATCAGGCATTGTATCATCCTTTATTATTTTAGCAGTTTTTATCATCCTCTCGAGATATCTTATTCTGCTTTCATTTTTTGCCCTTTCTCTCTTTGCAGCCTTATACTCAAAATTTTCGCTCAAATCTCCAAAGGCCCTTGCTTCCTTTATATCTTCTATTATCTTATGACGTACAACTACTTTTCTATATTCAATTTCTTCCTTCAACTTGTTTATAGCTTCTTCTGTAAGATAATTATTCATATCCTCTGCCTCCTTTAAAACATAATATCATATTATTACATTAATTTGAAGAATAAATCTTTATGTATATTTTTTAAATTTTCAGGTATAAAAATTCAATTTAAGTATTGCATATATATAGATATGTATGTATAATTATTAATATATTGATTTTTAAGATATTATTATAATTCAGGAGTGATACTATGAAAGAAAAAGTTGTACTTGCATATTCTGGTGGTCTTGATACATCAATTATCATTCCATGGTTAATGGAAAACTACGATTTTGAAGTTATAGCTGTTTGTATAGATGTAGGTCAAGGGGATGACATGGAAAAAGTAAGAGAAAAAGCAATAAAAACAGGTGCTTCAAAAGTTTATATCGAAGATGTAAAAGAGGAATTTATAACAGATTATCTTTTCAAAGGCATAAAAAGCGGTGCAGTATATGAAGGAAAGTATCTTCTTGGTACTGCCTTTGCTCGTCCTTTGATGGCAAAAAAGCTTGTTGATATTGCCCATATTGAAGGTGCAAAATATATATGCCATGGCTGTACCGGTAAAGGAAACGATCAGGTTCGTTTTGAAGTTGGAATTGCCTCCTTTGATCCTAATATAAAGATTATAGCTCCATGGAGAATATGGGATATAAAATCTAGGGAAGATGCAATTGACTATGCAACAGCAAGAGGCATTGACATTCCTGTTACAAAGGAAAAAATATATTCTAGGGATATGAATCTTTGGCACGTAAGCCATGAAGGCGGTGAACTTGAAAACCCAACAAATGAGCATAAAGAGGAGATGTACCTTTTAACTACTCCTCCTGAAAAGGCACCAGATTATCCAACCTACGTTGATATTTATTTTGAAACGGGAATTCCTAAAAAGGTAAACGGAGAAAAATTAAAGCCTATTGAAATGCTAAAACTTCTTAATAAAATAGCAGGAGATAACGGAATAGGTGTAATAGACTTAGTTGAAAACAGACTTGTTGGTATGAAATCAAGAGGAGTATATGAAACTCCTGCAGGAACGCTTTTATATTTTGCCCATGACGAACTTGAACGTCTGACTTTAGATAAAATGACCTATCACTTCAAACAAAGCATATCTATAAAATACGGGGAAATACTCTATGACGGGCTTTGGTTTACAACCCTTAGGGAAGCCTTAGATGCTTTTGTTGAAACAACTCAAAGGACTGTAACTGGAAATGTTAAACTTAAATTATATAAAGGAAATATAAAAACGGCTTCAATAGATACGCCTTATGCTCTGTATAATGAAGAAATTTCATCCTTTTCAACTGGTTCACTTTATAACCATAAAGATGCAGAAGGCTTTATAAATCTTTATTCTCTTCCATCAAAAATTAAAGCTATGACTAATAAAGAATGAAGGAAGGTTTTATTATGAAGCTTTGGGGAGGAAGATTTAAAAATTCAGAAAGCAAAATAATGGAGAGCTTTAATAGCTCTCTATCCTTTGATAAAACATTATATAAAGAGGATATCAAGGGAAGTATAGCCCACTGTAGCATGCTTTCAAAATGTAAAATATTAAAAGAAGAAGAGGCAGATTTAATTATTAAAACACTTATAGATATACAAAATGATATAGAATCAAATAAATTAACAATAGATGGAGATTATGAAGATATTCACAGCTTCATAGAAGCAAATTTAATAAAAAGAATTGGAGATATTGGTAAAAAACTTCACACATCAAGAAGCCGAAACGATCAGATTGCAGTGGATATGAAACTTTATGCAAAAACAAAGTGTGATGAGGTAATTGAAAATTTGCATAATTTAACACTTTCTCTTAAGAATTTAGGAGATAATTATAAAGATGTTATAATGCCAGGATATACTCATCTTCAAAGAGCTCAAGTCATAACTTTTAAATATCACCTTTTATGCTATGTAAGTATGTTTAAAAGGGATATTAAAAGGGTTAAAAACGCTAAAGAAATATTAGATGAAAGCCCCCTAGGATGCTGTGCATTAGCTGGAACAACCTATGATATAGACAGAGATTTTACAGCAAAAAATTTAGGATTTAAAAAAGCCGTTGACAACTTTTTAGACGGTGTAAGCGACAGAGATTACCTTTTAGAGCTTATGTCTGATTTTTCAATAATAATGACGCATCTTAGCAGACTATGCGAGGAGATAATTCTATGGAGTAGCAAAGAATTCAGCTTTATTGAAATAGGAGATGAATTTTCAACTGGAAGCAGCATAATGCCTCAAAAGAAAAATCCTGATGCAGCCGAGCTTATACGTGGGAAAACAGGAAGAGTATATGGAGATTTGATATCCCTTCTTACAACAATGAAAGCCCTTCCTCTTGCATATAACAAAGATATGCAAGAGGATAAGGAAGTTTTCTTTGACTGCGTTGATACTACCCTTTCATGTATTAAAGTTATGGCTGAAATGCTCCCTACTATAAAAGTAAAAAAAGAAAACATGAAAAATGCAGTTAAAAAAGGATTTCTTAATGCTACTGAACTTGCAGATTATTTAGTATTAAAGGGGGTTCCCTTTAGGGATGCCCATGGAATTGTAGGAAGAATAGTTTTATACTGCGAAGATAAAGACAAATCTATTGAAGAACTGTCCCTTGAAGAATTAAAAAATTTTGGAGATTATTTTGACTTATCAGTCTTTGACTATATAGATTATGATAAAGCTCTTTTAAGAGGTATAAAAAAAGAAATGAAATAAAAAATTAATGTCAGGAAGATTTATTCCTGACATTTTTTGTATTAACAAATATTTAATATATACGCAATTGACTATTAGTCATTTTATCATATAATAATATTATGCAAATGACTATTAGTCATTTTAAAAAGGTGGGTGTTAAATGTCTAAAGAAAAAAATAGTAAAATACATGAAAACAAAATAATAAAGAGAAATAAACTCTTTGATGCTGCTTATGATTTATTTATAACTAAAGGATTCACTAGCACTGCTATAGACGATATCGTTAAAAAGGCAGGCGTTGCAAAGGGTACCTTTTATCTTTACTTCAAAGATAAATATGACATAATGGATCATCTAATATTATCGAAAAGTTCCTCAGTAATAAAGGAAGCCCTTCAAAAAATAAAAGATGAAAATTATGACAATTATATAGATAGAGTAATTAGCTTTACAGACTATATAGTTGAATATTTTAAAAATAACAAAATGCTTTTAAAAATAATACACAAAAACCTTTCCTTTGGACTTTTTAGAAAAGCTCTTCAAAAGCCTGAAGAATATAAAGAAATGAAAGAAGCTGCTGATCTTCTTTTAAGCAGTCTTAAAAAAGAAGGTTTTAGCAATGATAGAATTGAAAAGGTTTTGTTTATGGTAATAGAGCTTACAGGCTCTGTAATATATAGTTCAATAATTCTTGAAGAACCTGATACAATCGAAAATATGAAACCCGTTCTATTTATGATGATTAAAAAAATGTTAACTATATAAAATCAACTATATAAAATCTTTAAAGGAGATGACAGTCTTGAAAAAGTTTGGTCTATTAATAACTAAACACAAAACAGCAACGCTTATAATAGCTGCTGTACTTTTAATTCCTGCCATATTCGGCATGGTATCAACTAAAATAAATTATGACATTCTAACTTATCTCCCAAAAAATCTTGACACCATGAAAGGCCAGAAAATACTTGATAAGTCCTTTCATAATGCCGCGACATCTATGCTCATTATTGAAAACATGGAGTCAAAAGATGTTTTAAAGCTTAAAGAAAAAATTGAAAAGGTAAATGGTGTTGAAAAAGTAATCTGGATAAGCGATGCCTTAGATACAAGCATACCTAAGGAAATACTTCCAGATGAAATCAAAGACTTTTTTTACAGGAAAAATTCAACGTTGCTTTTTATAAAATTTAACGAGTCTGCCTCCTCAAAGGTAACTATGGATGCAATAAGCAGTATTAGGAAAGTTACAAATGAGCAGTGTTTTCTTGGAGGCCTTGCTGCAATAGTAAAGGACACAAAAGATCTCGCAGATAAAGAAACGCCTATATATGTACTTCTTGCAGTTGCACTCTGCCTTTTAGTTTTAAGTCTTTCAATGGAATCCTATTTTATACCCTTTTTATTTATACTCTCAATAGGTTTTGCTGTAATATACAACCTTGGAACAAATAGATTTTTAGGACAAATATCCTATATCACAAAGGCCCTTGCAGCTGTACTTCAACTTGGAGTTACGATGGACTACTCAATATTCTTACTTCATAGATATGAAGAAGAAAAACAAAAAATTGAAGATAAGGCTCTAGCTATGGCAAATGCAATTGAAGCTACCTTCGTTGCAATAACAGGAAGTTCCCTTACAACAGTTGCAGGATTTTTAGCTCTTTGTGTTATGAGCCTTGGAATAGGCAAAGACATGGGTATAGTTATGGCAAAGGGTGTATTAATCGGAGTTTTAACTGCTGTTACAATACTTCCAGCATTAATATTAACCTTCGACACTCAAATACACAAATATCATCACAGAGTGCTTCTTCCTTCTTTTGAAAAGACGGCAAATATAGTTACTAAATATTATAAAGTATTTGCAATAGCATTTTTGATATTATTTATACCATCCATATATGGACAGTCGAATGTTAAAGTATATTATAACCTTGATGAATCCCTTCCAAAGGATTTAAAATCGGTTATTGCTACAAACAAACTTAAAAACGAATATGGTATGACAACCATTCACATGATACTAATAAACAATAAAATACCTGCATATAAAATAAATGAAATGATTAAAAAAATAGAAAAGGTTGATGGAATTGAACACGTTATAGGCTATGATAAATTCGTTGGTACAAGAATACCAGAGAGCTTTATTCCTCAAGATATAAGAGATATTTCTTCAAAGGATGGATATAAATTATTAGTTGCTACTTCAAAATACAAAGCAGCGACAAAAGAAGAAAATAATCAAGTTAAAGATTTAAACTCCATAGTAAAATCCTACGATTTACATGGAATTGTAGCAGGAGAAGGACCTTTAACAAAAGATTTAATCGACCTTGCAAATAAAGATTTTAATCGCTCAAGCCTTGTTTCAATAGCATCGATATTTGCAATAATACTTCTTGTTTTTACTTCTTTATCTGTACCAATAATACTTGTTCTTTGCATAGAGCTTGCAATATTTATAAACATGGCAATACCATTTTATATGAATCAAACTCTTCCCTTTATCGCATCAATAGTTATCGGCTGCATCCAGCTTGGTGCTACCGTTGACTATGCAATACTTTTATCAACAAGATTCAGGGAAGAAATAAGAAATGGCAATGACAGGTTTGAAGCTATGAAAATAGCTGTTCAAGGAAGTGCTATATCTATTGTAACTAGTGCACTATGTTTCTTTGCTGCAACTATAGGAGTTGGGCTTATAGCCAAGATGGATATGATTCAAACTCTTTGTAAAATGCTGGGAAGAGGAGCTCTTATAAGCATGATAGTTATTATTTTCATTCTGCCTTCAATTCTTCTTGTAAGCGAAAAAATAGTTGCTGCAACAAGCAAAAACTGGGATAAAAAGCCCGTATTAAAACTTAGACTGGCTAAGGAGGAGGAATAAAAATGTCAATTAAAAATTATTTTGTAAAAACAGTAGCTATATCTTCAATAGCATGCTTTATGTTGACTAATATAGCCTTTGCAAAGGATTTAGTTAAAAAGGATGAATCGGTATATGCAATTTTATCTGCAGAAGGGCAAAAGAAGGAAATCATTGTAAGCGACCACCTTCATAGCGACAAAACTGATATAGAAATAAAGGATAAATCTACATTAAATTCTATTACAAATGTTAAGGGAGATGAAAAACCAATTACATCTGGTGATACTTTAACATGGAAAACAAATAAAAACGATATATTCTATCAGGGTAAAACCGATAAAGTTCTCCCAATTGATGTTAATATAAGCTACTATTTAAATGGGAACAAAATAAGCCCTAAGGATATAGCAGGGAAAAGCGGTAAAGTTAAAATAAATATAGAATTAAAAAATAAAGACTCCCATACTGCAAACATAAATGGCAAAAATAAAGTTATATATACGCCTTTTACAGTTGTTACAGCTATCAATCTTCCTCTTGATAATTTTAAAAATGTAAAAATAAACTCTGGAGAAATGTTATCCGATGGAAACAATCAGGTTATAACCTTTGCAACAATATTAGGCCTTAAAGACAGCCTTGGAATAGATGAAAGTTTAATCGATATACCTGAACACTTAACGATTGAAGCAGATTGCACAAACTTTGAATTAAAACCAATTATTATTACTGCAACTCCAAAGATGATAGATATAGGTAAAATTGAAGGTGCTAACAACATAAAAGACTTAATAGATGGTATATCAAAGATTAAGGACGCAACCTACAAACTATCCGATGGTACAGGAAAAATAGCACAGGGTGCTAAAGAACTTTCTGACAATATGAATAAACTAACTTTAGGTCTTGATACTCTCAACTCATCTTCAATGAAAATAAACGATGGTGCCCAAAAACTTTTAAAGGGAAGTGAAGATGCATTAAATGGTGCAAAAAAACTCTCTGATGGTGCAACTGCGCTATCTTCAGGTACTGAAAAACTCTCAAAGGGAACTTTAGATTATGCAAAGGGTGCTGAAGATTTTGCTACAGGTTCAAAAAAGTTTGCAGATGGAGCAGTTAAAGTTGCAGATGGCACTATGCAGTTATCCCAAAAAACTGGTGAACTTTATGAAGGACTAAATAAGCTCGTTTCAGCAACAGAGCAAATTAAAAACGGTGAAAAGCAAATATCCGACGGTGCTTCAAAAAGTCTTGAAGTTATATCTAAATTAAAAGAAGCAAAAGCAAAGGAAAACAGCGCAATTGAACTTTTGATTAAGGGTGTTGACGGTCTTAAAACATTAGTGTCCCTGTTATCTCCAATACCACAGGCAAAAGAAATTCAGGAGAAACTTACAGCAGGCCTTGAAACTCAAAAATCTTACTTAAAACAGCTTCTAGACTCGGGAAATCAATACGTTCAAGCCCTATCTCAGCTTGAAGCAGGTATTGTAAGCATTAAAAATGGTACAGATAATTTAAATTCTGCACTCTCATCCCTTCAGGATGGGCAAAAGAAAGCTGCCGATGGAGCATATCTGATTTCAAAGGGAGGAGAAAGTTTAAAATCCCACGCACATGAGCTTCAAACAGCAGGAAATTCACTATCTGAAGGCGCAAATAAGCTTACAGAGTCAGGTAAAGTTTTAAGCGAAGGATTAAAACAGGTTGGGCCTTCAATTTCAAGTATTGCACAGGGTAATCAAAATCTATACGAAGGATTAAATTCTTTGCATCAAGGATCTTCTGCTCTATCCCAGGGAACGACTGAATTTTCAAAGGGCATGAAAAGCGCCTATGAAGGCTCTGTTAAACTTAATGTGGGAAGTCAAAAGCTGTCAAAGGGTACAAAAGAACTTGACGAAAATATGAAGAAATTCAAAAATGAAGGAATAGACAAGATAGATTCTAAGGTTAATGATAAATTAGGGAATATAGATGATATAATAAAATCAAAGGATGAAATAGTAAAATTATCCAAAGATTATAAGTCTTTTTGCGGAATAGGAGAAAACATGGATGGAAACGTTAAGTTTATTATGAGAACTGAGGAAGTTAAAGCGCCTGCAGTTTCTAAAACAAGCACCCAAACTGAAAAGAAGGAAAACAAGGGATTCCTCGAATGGTTAAGAGATATATTTAAAAAGATATTTTAAAATGACTTGCTGCCTTTAGCAGTATAATCAAAAAATAAACTCCTTATAAGTTTAAAAGCGTTTCATATCTCAAAAGAGCCGATAAAACTATCGGCTCTTTTATTATTTTAAAGCTTTAACATTAACTCTAAATTGAACTCTAGCCATTTCTCTATCCTTTTGTCTTTTCCATGAATGAAGTACTAAAGCTATTGTTACAATTCCATAGGATATAAACATCCTAAAATATTCCCCAAGCATGGCAGAACCTGTCAAATTTTTGCCTGCCATAGGCATTACTATAAACATAAGATGGAAAAGTGCTGTTCCAACTACTGCATTTGTAATCGTTGCCCTGCTTACAGTAGCACCTCCAACTAAAAGTGCTGCAGCAGCAAATAGTGCTGCCTGATCAGCTCCATTGTATGTGTTTATAGTCCCTATATTCTGAAGATATATAATCTGACCGTAACAAGCTAAAACGGTAGATATAATAATGGCTTGTATTCTCGTCTTATCTACTTTAATTCCTGCCGAATCTGCAACCACCATATCCTGTCCTACTGCCCTCATATTCTGTCCAAGTTTTGTCTTTCTAAACCAAGTTGTAAATATACAAATTGCAACAATAATAAGAATTGTTCCAAAGGAAACAGAAACACCTCTTATTTTAATCCTTAATAATCTGTCAAAAGCTCCTGCAGTATCAAGGTTTATTGCATTTCTAATACCATATCCTCTTGACAAAAGAAGTTTATAATTTTTTATTGGTATTATACTTCCACAAAGATATAAAAGAAAGAACTGATATATACCAGATATAAAAAGTGCAAGCATCATAGCTGTTATCATTTCACGTCCCTTTGATCTGTTTAGAACTGCACCACTAAAGTATCCAAGAAGTATCGATATAGGAGTGGATATTATCATCGCAATAACCAATCCTAAAACGCCCTTAACGCCCCAATCCGTAACAAATATGAGCCCAATTTGCCCTGCCATAGCCCCCAAAACCATCCCAAAGTTTATTCCCATGCCAGCCATAACTGGAATAAGAAGCGATAAAACAAGAAATGTATCCCTTGTTAATCGTGTTACTATCTCCCTTACAAGATATATTCCTGAAAACTTTGAAAGAGGTATTGCTATGGAACTTATCAATATAAATAGTATAGGTACTGCACTATTTATTAAAAATTTTTCTATTGAATTATTTTTAATCTGCATACTCCTACCTCCCTTTTCTTGTTAAGGCATAAACTATCATTCCATTTGATACTATAATCCTTATAACCTCTGAAACATCTATGCTTATAGCACTATTTATAACCGATGGTGTCATGGTAAGTATACCTTGAAAGAGTATTGTTCCAATGATAACATTGCCTATTGATGCCTTATTAACGGATGCTCCTCCTAAAAGCACCGCTGCAACTGATGGAAAAACAAAGGATAAAGGAGCATTAAACGTCTGTATAAAACCGAAGCTTTGCTGATAAACTATAATGCCTATTGCTGCCAATATTGTAGAAAATATTACAGATATTATTCTCATCTTATCTACATCTATCCCAGCAGCCCTTGCATATTCTGCATTAGAACCTACTGCTGTTACAGCAGTGCCGGTTTTTGTTCTAAAAAATGCCCATACTATTAAACTCATTAAAGCAAAAAATATAAACATACCAGTTGGAAATATGAAATGTTCAGTAATTTTAATCTTTAAAAAATCGCTTATTACATGATACCAGTATTCTTGAACGCTTATAGTAACACGAAGTCCTGTACCTTTAAATCCTTGAACGCTCGATGGATTTTTAAAGGGAAGAACAATCCACATCATATTCATAAAAAATATAAAAGAAAATCCAACATAGGTTGCAATTATCATCTCATCCCCCTTAACCCTGTTTAAAAGTTTACCATAAAAATATCCAAAAACAGCGGCAATAATAATTGCAATTAAAAAAGCTGTAAAAATTCCTGCGCTACCTGTTAATTTAAACTCAAGACTCATTACAGCCCCTATAAGCCCTGCCACAAGCCCTACTGGTATCCCAAAGTTAAGCCCACAGCCCGATTGTATCATTGGAACCATAGATAAAACGAGAATAGAATTCATTCCAAATCTAACAAAAACATCGTTTAAAGACATATCAGTTGGTATGCCAAAAAATGGTCCTATAATAAAAAGTGATATTAAAAAAATCGATATAATTATACGCGGCCAACCAAAATTTTTTATAAATTGATTGATTTTATTCATTATCTTCACCTTCTTCCTCAAGTTTATCTATTCCAGACATTAAAAGTCCAAAATCAGCAATAGGTGCCTTTGCAGAAAGTATTCCAACTATCTCACCTTCACTTACGATTGCAATCCTGTTACAAATAGCTCGAAGCTCTTCAAGTTCTGAAGATATCATAACGATAGTAGTATTATTTTTTTCATTATAACCTCTTAAGGCATCAAGAACTAACTTTTTAGCACCAACATCTATACCTCTTGTAGGTTCAGAAACAAATAAAAGAGTAGGTTCAAGAGCAAAGGCCTTTGCAAGACAAACCTTTTGCTGATTTCCCCCAGATAGTTGCCTTGCCTTTTGTTTTGCGCTTGTACATTTAATATCGAGCTCTTTAATATATTTTTTTGCACATTCCCTTATTGCCCTGTTATCACACCACTTAATAAATCCACCTAAGAATTTCTTAACAAATTTATCATGAACTTGCATAGCATTAAATGCTATATTCATATCAATAGGTTCATCAAGCAAAAGACCCACACCTCTTCTATCCTCAGAAACAAAAGCAAGTCCACTTTTAAGAGAATTATATGTGTTGTTTAAAGGAAGATTTTTATCATTAAAAATAATTTCTCCCCCTGATGGAAATAACCCCATTATTCCGTTAGGAATACCAAGTTTGCCCTGGCCTGTAAGTCCTCCTATTCCAAAAATCTCTCCCCTTCTTACTTTGAAACTAACATCCCTTACGATTTCCCCCGGCATATCTACCCAAAGATTCTTAACATCGAGAATTATATCTTTATCATTAGAAATATCTTGGATTTTTGAATGAAAGTTTTTTTCACCTTCAACAGAGCGTCCTACCATCCATTCGGCAATCTGTTTTATTTCAACGCCTCCTACAGATCTTTCAACTACAACTGCGCCATCCCTTAATACAACAAGTTTATCACATACAGAAATAATCTCATTTAATCTGTGTGAGATAAAAATAATCCCCACCCCAGAATTAGCAAGATTTCTTATCGCTTTTAAAAGTATTTCTGCCTCTGACTCTGTAAGCACTGCCGTAGGTTCATCAAGTATTAAAAGCTTTACCTTCTCTCTGTCTATTTCCCTTGCAATTTCAACAAACTGCTTATGACCAACAGGCATTTCTGATATTAAAGTATCAGAATCTATATCAACTCCTAAAGTTTCAATTCCTTTTTGAGCTGATTTTCTCATCTCTTTTTCATCTATAGTTTCAAGCCTTTTACCAAAAATTTTAGATATAATATTAGGCTTTGTTTTCTCTGTATTAAGAAGAATGTTTTCTGCCGCTGTAAATCCAGGTATTAGGGAAAACTCCTGATGAACCATTCCAATGCCCGAATTTAACGCTTCAAAGGGACTTTTAAAAACAACCTTTTTCCCATCAAAATATACATTACCTTCATATCCTCCAGTTTCCTGAATAACATTGATGCCAAATAGTATATTCATAAGTGTTGATTTTCCTGCTCCGTTTTCACCAACAAGTCCTAATATCTCTCCCTTCTTAAGAGTAAAACTAACATCTTTTAATACCCTATTCCCATCAAATTGTTTCCCGACATTTTCAAATTTTAATATAATGTTTCCCTCCACACCTTTCACCTCTTTATTAAAAAATTATTCTTTAAAGCAAGTACCACCCGCTAAGCGAGTGGCTACTGCTATATCCTCATTACTTTATATTGTTATATTTTTCTGGGATTGTTTCCTTTGTCTGTCCAAGATATCCTAATCCTAAAACATAGGTGTCCTGATAAACTAAAATGTACTTCTTTTTTTCAGTTCCCGTTGCAATATCTACATAATGCGAGCCATTCCACTGTGCTCCAGGAGTATACTTTTCAAAACACTTCATCAAATCTTCAAAGGAATCTATCTTTGCTGTTCCTTCAACTACTCTTTTTCCAAACTCAGCAAGAGCTTCTGTTGTCGTATAGTTAAAGGAATATGCCCAAGTCCCCATTCTCTTTCCTCCACCTTTAGCAACAACTGTTTCTTCAACCTTTTTTAAGATTGCCGGCCAGTTGCCTGCTTCAGCTTTAAGATCTATGCCAAAAGCCCCCGGGTATCCCATTATAGGTGAGGGGAGATCCGGTTCAACGAATATCGCTCCAAGTTCTGCAACTCTCTTTAATAGAGGCTCTGTTTGAGCATCATTAGTACAAAAGAAAGCTGTATCCTTGCCATATTTTTTAACCCATTCTGGCATCTTTTCAAGTATGAACTGCTGAGCTCCTGAAATTCCAACATCACTCATAGGATCTGGAGCTGTTTCAAAAGCAAACTTGAGTCCCAAATCCTTACAAGCTTCTTCCATTATTTTTCTCCTTCTTGATAAAAGCTCAATGCTCATATGCCTTGGAAAAGAAATATGAACAAAGGTTTTAGCTCCCATTTTCTTTGCTGCTAGAATCATAAGATACCCTCTTTTTATATTATCAGCATCAACAACAAGGTCAGATGCCTCTTCAACCATATTAGGGTCTTCCTGTGGTATACCTGCAAGAAGCAATATATCCGGTCTTGTTTCTCTTATTTTTTTAAATGCTGCAACAGTTCCAGGAACTGACTGATTTACAACTATAACCTTCATAAGAGGATCGTCAGCAAGTCCTACAATTTGGGCAATAGTTGTTTCCTGCTCCTGCATAAAATTATCAGGATAAGTAACGTGTTTTACTATTCCCCCTTTATCTACATCTCCATATTCCTTTATAAAAGCCTCTGCCCCTCTAATTTCATCCTCCGATTGTGCAACAGTTCCAGTTACTATTCCTATATGAAACTTCTTTTCTTCTGTTTGTCCTGTTTGCTGGTTGTTTTGCTCATTGGGCTTGCCCCCCTTTTGACCACAAGATACAAAACTTAAAAGCATAACAACAGTAAGTAAAAAAGCTACCAGTTTTTTCAATACAAACCCTCCCTTAATATTTTTAAATAATTAATATGTAAATATATATTGCTTTATACATTCTTACAGTTTTTTTCTTAAATTTTTAAAAATATATTAATATACCCTTTTATATTTAGTTTTATTTTTATTTAAAAAAAGCATATTTTATGATA
This sequence comes from Caloramator sp., assembly GCA_026417075.1. GTDB lineage: Bacteria > Bacillota > Clostridia > Clostridiales > Caloramatoraceae > Caloramator_B. The sequence continues at coordinate 16,397 of JAOADY010000120.1, read as the reverse complement.
AAAAAATCCCATCTATTTAAAGATGGGATTTTTAAACTTTTATATTTATTTTAATTTGCCTTTAAAATTAGTACCTTTATATTATTTTTTATATAATAATTTATAATCCTAAAATATCTGATATTTCACACATTGCATTCAAAGAAATCTGAGCAAAATCCTCAAAGCCTATACCAAGATTTTCAATAGATCTCATAGCCTCTCTATTAGCTCCTGCCGCAAATCTAACTTCATCCATCCTTTTAACTATTGATTTTACCTTTACGCTTTTTATTTTTTTATCAGGATAAACTAAAGCAATAGCAGTTATAAAGCCTGTTATAGGATCAGATGCATATAGTGCTCTATCCATTTTAGATAAAATAGGCGTATTAGTTGCTTCATTATGAGCTAAAATTGCATGATACATCTCATCATTTCCAAAGCGTTCTTCTTTTAATATTTCAATAGTTTTAGGTCCATGAAGGGACATATCACTTTTCCAATCAACACTATCATTATCTAAATCATGCAATAGTCCTGAAAGCCCCCATAAATCCACCTTATCAGGTTCAAACCGTCTTGCAAGAGCTCTCATAACGCTTTCAACAGCATAAGAATGTTTTATTAGATGGGGAGTATGTAAATACTTTTGTAATATTTCAATTGCTCTTTCTCTTTCCATTTTTATCCTCCTAAATCTCTTAAATTTTAACAATATTATAATATTTAAAACAAATTTCTTCAAATATATTTCAAATTTAAATTTGAATAAAATAAACACAGCTGCCTAAATAGGCAGCTGTCTATACTTTATTCCCTATTTAAAATCATATTTACTATAACTCCAACTATTGCTGCAAAGCTAAGCCCGCTTATGCTTACTGTTTTTGTTACTGGTATTCCTATGTTTATCTTTGCATAAGTTGGCAATAATCCTAAGATTAATACCGTTGCCATTATTATTATATTTTTTATATTGAACTCAACCTTGCTGTTTTTTATTGTTTGAACTCCAATTAAAGCTATCATTGAGTAAAGCATAAAGCTGATTCCACCCATTACAGGAACTGGTATAGTTTTTAAAAATCCTCCTACTTTCCCAATAAATCCAAGTATCATTGCAAAAACCGCAGTCATTCTAAGTATAGAGGGATCATAGTTTTTTGTTATTGCCAAAACACCTGTATTTTCTCCGTAGGTTGTATTTGCAGGGCCTCCTATAAATCCTGCAACCATCGTTGCAAGTCCGTCACCTAACAGAGTCCTGTTAAGCCCTGGATCCTTAATAAAATCCTGACCCACTACCTGCCCATTAGTAGTTATATCACCTATATGCTCCATAAATACTGCAAGAACAACTGGCGCTATTATTGCTATTGCCGCAACATCAAATTTTGGCAAAGTAAAGTTTGGCACAGCAATAAGAGCTGATGTTTTAACCGCTGTGGTATCAACTATTCCCATAAAAGCTGATAATATATACCCTGCAGTAACCCCTATTATTATTGATAACTGCTTTATAAGTCCTTTTCCAAAGAAAGTAACGGATACAGCAGTTAATAGCGTCACTATTGATACTATAAAATTTGTCTTTGCACTTCCATAGGCTACAGGAACTAAGTTCAATCCTATTACCATAATCATAGGACCTACAACCTGTGCTGGAAGTACTTTTCTTATTCTTTCAAATCCAATTTTTTCAACAGCGAAGGATACAAAAACATATATCAAACCAGCTACCACTATTCCTCCCTGAGCATATCTTAAATCTCCATAGGCCTGCTTTACTGCTATTATACCTGGTATAAATGCAAAGGATGAACCAAGAAAAACTGGAACTTTCTTTTTAGTACAAAAGTGAAATATTAGTGTTCCAAGACCAGCTGAAAATATTGCAACAGATGGATCAAGACCTGTTAAAATAGGAACTAAAACCGTCGCTCCAAACATAGCAATAAGATGCTGAATTGCAAGTATAACCCTTTTAACCTTCTCAAAGGTTGAAATTTCTTGAACTACCATTTCTTCTGTTATAACTTTTTGTGCCATTTTAATTCCTCCTTCTTTCTCAGCCTCTCAGGACTGATTTAAAAGTTCATTACATAAAAAAACTTCTTACCTGCTGGTAAGAAGTCATAAACATAGCTTAATAATATCATTTTCCATCTTACCAGCCTCTCAGGACTGATTTAAAGAACTCATTTGTCCATTAAATATTAACATAAATATTTTAAATATGCAACTGCTTTTTTATAATCGATCACTTTCCCAATTTAAATCTTAATATGTTTATTTTTGCAAAAATATATTTATATAAATAGAGTTTTATGTATAAATTTGGTGCTTCAAAGCAAAATATATTTATTATTGTATGTTAATTTTTTAATTTATGAATTTTTAATAAAAGTATACAAAAAACAATAAATTTCATGTTAAAATATTATTAGATAAATAATTAAACATTAATAATATATACAATTTTCTAAAAATAATAAACAATATTAAGTAAAGGAGTTTTAAATATGAGTAAACCAGTTCTTTCAGCTCACTTTCAATCAAGAACCCCATCAGATGTTAGACTTGCTCAGATGAAATATGAAGAACGAAAGGTTAAGCCTCAAGCTGTAATAAATGTGGGTATCGGTAATGTTTCCCTTCCAACAAACCCGGCAATGCAAAAGAGAATGTTTGCACTCGATGCGCCTGAAAGTCCCTTTGCAAAAGGAGTCATTAGATATTCAACTACCGCAGGATTTACAGAATGTCAAGATGCATTTAAAAATATCCTAAAATGTGAAGGCTTTGATACCAGTAAATTGTTCGTTCAGATAACTGACGGTGGTTCTTCTGCTATGGAACTGCTATTATTAGGTGTTTGCGGAGCTGCTGGCACCAGCGATAAACCTTTAATGGTTATAGATCCAGCCTATACAAATTACATTTCCTTTGCAGAAAGAATTGGCCGCAAAATAGTCACAGTAACCCGTAAATTAGACCAAAAGGGAAAATTCAGCCTTCCAGAAATAAATGAAATTGAAGAAGCTATAAAAACGCATAATCCTGGAGCTCTTCTTGTTATACCCTATGATAATCCTACTGGGCAGCTATATGATTATGAAACACTAAAGGGACTTGCTAAATTATGCGTCAAATATAATATGTGGATGGTAAGTGATGAAGCTTATCGTGAACTTTTTTATAAAGAAGACAGTCCCCTCGTAAGCATCTGGGGATTAACCGATGCAGATGTACCTGGAATTGAAGGAAGAAGAATTAGTATAGAAACTGCTTCAAAGGTTTGGAATGCCTGCGGCTTAAGAATCGGTGCTTTAATAACTGATAATGCTGAATTTAACAACCGAGCCGTAGCTGAATATACAGCAAACCTTTGTGCCAACGTAATAGGTCAATATATATTCGGAGCATTAGCACACGAAAGCAAAGAACAGATACTTAACTGGTGCAAAGAATTGAGAGAGTACTACAAAGAACAAATAATAAACGTTTATAATGGACTTAAAAAACTCGAACCTGATTTAATCGTTTCAAGCCCTGATGCATCCATTTACTCAGTAATAGACGTTAGAAACGTAGTAAAGCCAGGTTTTGACTCTATCGATTTTGTCTTATATTGTGCACAGCAAGGATCAGTCAACATAGATGGCGTTGAAACAACTCTTCTTGTTGCACCAATGAAGGGATTCTATAACGTTAAAGATGGTGAAGATAACCCTGGAAAAACACAATTTAGAATTTCATTTGTAGAATCTCCTGAAAAGATGGCAAAGGTTCCTGAATTGTTCGTAAAACTTTTAAGACAGTTTGAATCACAAAGATAAAAAAATAGTTTAAATTAAAAATACCGCCGGATATTTCTCCGGCGGTATTTTTAATATCTTTTCCCTTCTTTACGCCATTTTGCAAATTCCGCTGCTGCTGTAAAAAGAACATCTGTTGATGAGTTAAGGGCTGTTTCACAGGAATCTTGTATAACTCCTACTATAAATCCTACCCCAACAACTTTCATAGCAATGTCGTTTGGAATTCCAAATAAGCTGCAGGCAAGAGGAATAAGAAGTAGGGAGCCTCCTGCAACCCCTGAAGCGCCACAGGCACTTACTGCAGATAATATACTCAATATAAAAGCTGTTGGAATATCTACTTTTATTCCAAGAGTATTTACAGCTGCAAGAGCTAAAACAGAAATTGTAACTGCTGCACCTGCCATATTAATTGTGGCTCCTAATGGAATAGATACTGAGTAGGTATCCTTATCAAGCCCTAATCTTTCGCATAAACTCATATTCACAGGAATATTTGCCGCTGAACTCCTTGTAAAAAATGCTGTAATCCCACTTTCTTTTAAACACTTAAAAACAAGGGGATAGGGATTTTTACGAATGCATAAAAATACAATAATTGGATTTACAACAAGTGCTACAAAAAACATAGTTCCAACCAATAGAATTAATAGCTGTCCATAACTCAATAAAGATTGAAGTCCATTTGTAGCAATAGATTCATATACAAGCCCCATTATTCCTAATGGTGCAAAATTGATAACCAATCTTACTACTTCTGATAATGCATCTGATACATTTGCAATCATTGTTTTTGTTGAATTTTCTGCATTTCTTAAAGCTATTCCTATAATTACAGCCCAGGATAATATTCCAATGTAGTTAGCATTGTAAAGTGCCTTTACGGGATTCTCTACAATGTTTAATAATAAAGCCTTTATAACTTCTACAACTCCACCTGGAGGAGTTAAATTCTCAGCCCCTGCACCTCCAGGAAGTGTTATCTTTACTGGGAACATAAAACTTGCTATAACTGCAATAAGTCCTGCTAAAAATGTACCTACTAAATAAAGAACCAAAATAGACTTCATATTAGTCTTATGACCACTTTTATGCTGGGATATAGCTGACATTACTAAAAAGAAAACTAACATGGGTGCAACAGCTTTCAGCGCACCAACAAATAGAGAACCAAAAATAATAACTACCTTTGCTTTTTCTTTAGCAGTTAAAGCCAAAATAATACCGATTATAAGTCCTACAATAATTCTTTTTACAAGGCTTAACTGATTCCACTTTTTAATTAAGTCTCTCATGTTTTACCTCCTTACAATAGTTTTTAATTTTCTTACACATTGTATAAAAATTTATATAAAAGTATATTATCATAAAAAATCAAAAAATCAAAGAAAATTATCGAATTTTGTTGCAATAAAAAATATTCTTTAATTGGGAATTAAATCATATTAATATAAAAAATGTAATTACAAAAACATATTTGCTAAATTTTTTAATCTAAACCATAATACTGAGTTAAAAAAATAACCACTACTAAAACAAAGTTATTTAGTAATGGTTATTTTTATCTCAAGATTCTTTTATCTATTCATTAATGTTAAAGCAATCCTTTTATTTCGCCTAAAACTTCACAAGTTGTCCAAAATGATTAAAGAACTTAAAAATTTATTGCTTTAAATTAACAAGTCTATTTTTGTTTAACAAGCAAGATTTTATGTTCTATCTTTAAAGCATCCTTTTATCGCCTTTGTAGGACATACTTTAATACAATCTCCGCATCTTATACAATCTATACTGTTTGGTTTTTTATAGACCTCTATATTCATATTACATTTATTTACACACGCATTACAGCTTATACATTTATTTTTATCCACTTTAAATTTATAAAAGCTAATTGGGTTAAATAATGAATAAAACGCACCTAATGGGCAGATGTATCTGCAAAATGGTCTGTATATAAATACTGAACTTATTATAATAGCAATTAAAATAAACATTTTCCAAACAAATAAGAATCCAATGGTTTTTCTTAAGGAAGAATTTAATAATACTAAAGGTATTCCTCCCTCTAGAGTACCTACAGGACATATATATTGGCAAAAATACGGAGGACTTATTCCAAACTCATTAACTAAAAACATAGGCATAAGTATTACAAATAAAAGTAAGATAATATATTTCAAATATTTAAGTACATTGTCTACCCTAGGATTAACTTTTATTTTAAATGATGGTACTTTATGCAATAAATCTTCAATAAGCCCAAAGGGACATAACCAACCACAAATAAATCTACCAAATAATACTCCCATCAAAGACATGAAACCTGCTATATATAATGAAAAATTATATTTTATAGTTCCTATAACAGCCTGAAGAGAACCAATAGGACAGGAACCCATAGCTCCAGGGCAAGAGTAGCAGTTCATACCTGGAACACAAAATTTCTTAAGGTTTCCTTTATATATATTGCTTTCTATAAAACCTTTAAAATTTGCATTTGTAAATAGTGCTGAAAATATCTGAGTTATTCTTCTTTTATCCAATTCCAATACACTCCAGACATATGTTTATTGCTTTTTTTAATACAATGGAAGTTTCCTTTCTGTATATTCCAATTATAATAAAAAGGATGCTCATAATTAAAATTCCATATCTTAAAAGTTTTCCTCTCATACTTTAGCAAAATCCTTTCATACTTAAAATCTATTATTTTAAATTTTTTAAAACATTTTTTATTTGATTTTTATAATAATCTTTATCTGCACTTCCTAATATATAATCCCCTACAATATTGCCATTGCTATCAACAAAAATAGTAGTAGGATACCCTTTAATATCCTTTAATATTCCGTTTTTTAAATTATCATCAGGTATTATATTTATAAATTTCACATTTCTTTTTTCAATTATTTGTTTTGCAAGAAGCTGAGTATCCTCATCCTGAACATCTGCTGCAATGCCTATTACATTTATATTTTCACTTTTTACTTCTTCATAAAGCTTTTGAAGATCTGGCATTTCTTCAACACATGGTCCACAAAATGTTGCCCATATATTGATCATAGTAAGTTTGCTATTTTTAAAAATGCTACTGTCAATCTCCCTATTATCAATAGTTTTTGCTTTAAATTTTATATCTTTATGCCTTGCTATTCTTTCTTCCTCCGTCATAAAATCAAAGGTTTTAAATGTGTCTTTTATAACTTTAATATCGCTACATATCTGATTGTAAACTTTTTTAGCATCCTCAGTTAAATTATTATTATCATAATTCTTATTATATAGTAAGTAATAATCGAAGCTTTTTCTTGATGCAAGTTTTTCTTTTAAATCATATTTAGAAAATTCATTATTGAGTTGAGTTTTATCTTTCACGTTCCTATCTACCACAAGGATTTCACATACAGGTTTAAGCAATTTTTTATATTCCTTTGATACTTTGTCTATCTCTTCTTGACTGCTGTTTTCCTTTAAATTGCTAAATAGCTTTTTTGCACCGTTAACATCGTATAAAAAGTTGTATTCTTTAGTCATTTTTATAGAATCATTTTTAGAACCTACACAATCAACATCAAGCAGAGTAAAGCTTAGCTTTTCATTTTCAATATAACTTCCCCAGAATTCCGGCTCACCATATTCAAAACCATAATCTTCATTTCTCACCATTTTAACCTTATTTTTATTCTTTTGGTTTGTTGAATTTTGTGTTTTCCCACAAGAAGTTAAAAATGCAACTATTAATACTAAAATAAAAATCGGAAAAATTTTTCTTTTCATTACTGATTCCTCCTTTAAAAAACTATTAACAATATAATTATATATTTTAAAACTATAATATTACATTTATAAATCTTACAAAAAATAATTTTATCTTACAATAATGTAAGATATACTTTATAATAGCTACCTTTTAATCTATTATATAATATAAAAGAACATAAAAATTATATATGGAGGGTTTTATGTTTAAGATAATGATCGTTGAAGATGATATAAAAATAAGAGAAATAGTTGTAGAAAATATAAAAAAATGGGGTTTTGAAAGTATCTCTGTTGAAAATTTTACAGAAGTCTTTAATATTTTTGTAGAATATAAACCTCACTTGGTTCTTATGGATATAAATCTTCCCTTTTTCGATGGATTTTATTGGTGTAATAAAATAAGACAAATATCAAAAGTTCCAATTATATTTATTTCATCCCGAGATACAAACATGGATATAATAATGGCATTGAATATGGGAGCCGATGATTTTATTCAAAAGCCTTTTTCTCTTGATGTATTAACAGCCAAAATTCATGCATTGCTTAGAAGAACATATTCCTATTTAAGCAATGACTCTGATGTAATAGAATATAAAGGAGTTGTTTTAAATTTAAAAGATACCAATGTAATTTATAACAATTATAAATTAGAACTTACAAAAAATGAATTTAAAATTCTTTATATTCTCATGAAAAATAACGGTAAAGTTATTACACGGGATAAAATAATGCGAAGCCTTTGGGAAGATGAAAGTTTTGTGGACGATAATACTTTAACAGTAAACATTAACAGACTCAGAAAAAAGCTCTGCGATATTGGACTTGACAATTTTATACAAACAAAAAGAGGGCAGGGATATATAATATCATGAAATTCAAAGAATTTTTATATGATAAAATTTATACTTTTATATTTTATTTTGTTACAATGCTCTTTATATCATTAGTATTTTTTTTAGATGGAACACTTCAAGTAAACATAAGCAATATACTATATATTAATGCTGTTTGTTTTGTTTTTTTCTTAATATATCTCCTTTGGGAATATTTTTTAATAAATAAGCATTACTCTCTTATAAAAGATATAATATATAATGAAAAAGAAGATATAATTCATCGATTGCCTAAACCCAATACAAATGTTCAATATATATATAACGAGTTGCTAAAAAAAATATATGAAGAACAAATGCTAAAAATAGAAAATCTATATAATTTGAAAAAAGAAAATCAAGAATTTATTACATCCTGGGTTCACGAAATTAAAACCCCTATATCCGTATGCAGGCTTATAATTGAAAATAGTATTGAAAATCCAAGTGAGGATATACTTTATAGTATAGAAGAGGAAATAAATAAAATAGATAATTACGTTGAACAGGCTCTTTATTATTCAAAGTCCGATGATTTTTCAAAGGATTATTTTATTAAAGAAATCAGTTTATTATCAATATTAAAAGAAATTATAAAAAAACATTCTAAAACTTTTATAAGTAAAGGTATAAGTGTTGAACTTCCTGATAATAGCATGGAAGTACTCACCGATAAAAAGTGGCTTATTTTTATTATAAACCAGATTATATCTAATTCTTTAAAATATACTCCAAAGGGTGGAAAAATTAAAATCTTCCTTGAAAAAAATGAAAAAGAAAAAAGACTTATAATAATTGACAATGGAATAGGGATAAAAAATGAAGATATAGGAAGAGTTTTTGACAGAGGATTTACAGGACATAACGGCAGAGAAAACTATAAATCTACAGGTATGGGATTATATTTAGCAAAAAAACTTTGTGAAAAGTTAGGCCATAAAATATCAATAGAATCAAAATACGGCGAATATACGAAGGTTACAATACATTTCCCGAAACTTAATGATTATTACAATACTATAAAATAAGACCTCAAGGTCTTTTTTTATTTAAGTTACAAAACTGTAAGATAAAATTTAAAGTTTGTAAGATACAGTTATGGAAGTAATGTTTTATAGAGAATAAACTTTATGTATAAATAAAATTTAGACTTAAAGGGAGGTTATAAAATGGACAGTGTATTAATTGTAAAAAATTTGAGGAAAATTTATGGTTCAAAGGGAAACATCTATACAGCTCTTAATGATATAAGTATTGAAATAAAGGAAGGTGAATTCGTAGGAGTTATGGGCCCTTCCGGTGCTGGTAAAACAACTCTTTTAAATATTATTGCAACAATAGATAAACCTACAAGTGGAAGCATATTTATCGATGGTGATAATATTCTTAAAATGAATGAAGATAAATTATCATCATTTAGAAGGAATAAGCTAGGTTTTATATTTCAAGATTTTAATCTTTTAGACACATTAACCCTTAAAGAAAATATAATTTTGCCTCTTACTCTTTCAAAAATAAATCCTATGGAAATTGAAAAAAGAGTAAATGAAATATCTAAAAATCTTGGAATAGATGAAATCTTAAATAAATATCCTTATGAAGTATCTGGCGGTCAAAAGCAAAGAACTGCCGCTGCAAGAGCCATAATAAACAAACCTAAGCTTATATTAGCAGATGAACCAACCGGAGCTCTCGATTCAAAATCATCAACAGAACTTCTTCAATCTTTGAGCGAATTAAATGAAAATAATAAAGCCACTATAATGATGGTAACACATGACGCCTTTGCTGCTAGCTATTGTAAAAGAATATTATTTATAAAGGACGGCGAAATATTCGCAGAGCTTGTAAAAAGCGGCAGCAGAAAACAATTTTTTCAAAAGATACTCGATGTTTTAGCAACCCTTGGAGGTGGTGTAGATGACATTATTTAATATAGCTATGAAAAATATAAAAAAGAATTTTTATAATTATTTTTTATATTTTTCTTCTATGATATTAAGCATATTAATTTATTTTATATTTACAACTATACAATACAGTAATCAAGTTTCCATTCTTATGGGCTCTAGCAGAAATATAAGTTTTGCCTTTAAAAGTGCTGCTATAGTAGTTGCCATTTTTTCAGGAATATTTATATGGTACTCCAACTCTTTTTTTCTTAAAAAAAGAAAAAAAGAAATAGCACTCTATTCAATGCTTGGAGTTAAAAAAAAGCAAATAGGCCGTATGCTGTTTTATGAAAACATAGCAATCGGTATTATAGCTTTAGCAATAGGAATATTTATGGGAAGTTTATTGTCAAAAGTATTCGTAATGCTGCTACTAAAACTTATGGGATTTTCTACAATCGTCAAATTTACAATAATACCAAAGGCTATTTTAAATACCATTATTTCCTTTATGATATTATTTTTAATAACTTCAATATATGGTTATAGTATAATTTACAGATTTAAGCTTATAGAATTATTCAAAGCAGAAAGTAAAGGCGAAAAGGTACCAACATCTTCCCCATTTATTTCTTTTATTTCAATAATTTTGATTTTTACTGGATATTATATATATTTAAAAAATCCAGCTACAATGTTAATAACTTTAATACTTGTAGTCTTAGGAACTTATTTACTGTTTTCCTCTTTTATTATATTTTTTATAAAAATTTCAAAGAAAAATATAAAAAGATACTATAACGGTATTAATATGATTGGAACATCTCAACTTTTATATAGAATAAAAGGCAATTCAAGAACCTTAGCAACTATAGCTGTTTTAAGCGCTTCTACCTTAACGGCAATGGGTGTTGTATCCAGTACTTATTATGATTTTATATCAAAACAAAATGCTAGATACCCTTTTTCCTATGTTGTAGCTTCGAATAATGAAAATCTTATTAAAAAAACAGAAGATATAATGATAAAATTTCCTGAAAATAAAATAGAAAAATCTATTAAAATAAATTTCTTAGAATATAACGGTAATTTTTTTAATAATAAAGAAGAATATATCGATGACATATTTATTATTTCAGAAAGCACATTAAAGGAAATATTTAAAATACGTAAAATTGAAGAAAAAATTCATTTAAATAATGAATATGAAACCATAATATTTGATGAGTATTATAATTCTTTTTGTAAAGAAGATTATAAAAGTAAAACTGTAAAATTAAAATTAAACAATACAATAATAAAATTTAAAGTCGTGGATTTTAAACCTTATCCTTTAATTAATCAACACATTACACCTTTTACTATCGTTGTTAAAGATGAAGTTTATAATAAACTTTACAACAAAGATAATCTATATACAGTAAAAGCATTTATAAATAAAAATCAAAAAAACAGCCAGGATCTTACAAAGGCTTTAAAGGAATTTGCATCAAAATTTAAAACCCCAAAAAATTCAAAACACCGTACCCTTTATGTAAATGCATATTATTCAAGCTATAAAGATGGTTTAATAGAAAACGGTATTCTTATATTTATAGGAACATTTTTAGGCCTAGTATTCCTTGCTGCAACAGGAAGTATAATATTTTTTAAACAGTTATCAGAAGCAAATGATGACAAATACAGATATAAAATTCTTAAAAATATAGGCGTAAATAAAAAAGAAATTATAGCATCTATATCAAAACAAATATTTTTTATTTTTATATCTCCTTTAATTATTGGTGTGATCCACAGCCTTGTAGCATTATCTTTTATTCATAAAATTTTAGATTTAAATATAACTATTCCAATTATAACAAGCATAGGCGCCTATACTTTCATCTATATGATTTATTATTTACTTACAGTTAGCTCATATTATAAAACCGTTAATCAAGAATAAAACATTATAATAAATATCCATTTCTCTGAATTGAGTCTTAAAAGTTTTTTGTAAAAAATATTTTTAAATTAGTAATTTCAAAATTTTTGTTATATATTCCAGCAAAATTCTGCAAAAAGGGGCTGTCGCACTAAAAGATTTGCACATAATATATTGATTGACAAATTCAAAATCATCACAATATATTGTAGTGTTTGCTCTTAGTGCAACAGCTCCTTAAGAATAAGCCTTTTTAAGAGTTGTAAAGTTTATAACCACAGATGGATATTATTTTCTCTGCAAAAATCAATTAATGAACCTTCATAGAAAGAATATTTCTCTAAAATGTTTTCCAATATTGTTTATCCGATGTACTTTCCATAACAGATACCTCCTTTTTTACACCTGTAATTTTATTAGGAGTATCTGCTTATTTCTATGCGTCTATTTTTTTGCGCTTACGTTGCAAAAAATTTTTGTTAAATATTATATTAAAAAACCCAACTGCCGTTTGTCTTTTTGTCATGCAAACTTTTAGGCAATCACTCTTAAAACCAATCTTTTTTGCTAAAGTCCTTCTCAAATAAGAAGGGACCGGCATTCTAATAAAATACCCGCCCCAACAATTGACAAAGAGCCTTATTATATTGCTTATATAATTTAATCAAATTTTAAAATTTGTAATATCTAATATTTTTATAAACCACTCTCAATTTCTTCTTCAAGTTCTTTTGTACTATTTATTTTTTTATTAAGTCCAGTAATTTGCCAGCAATTCTTATCGTTTGACCAACCTGATTTTGCTAACCAAACCTCTCCTGTTTTAGAATTTATTAAAAAATGTAGGGCATAACCCCAGCCGCCGCCATCATACTTATTTAAAATGCAATAATATTTAACACCTTTAATTACAAGATCTTTTGCACCTTCTACACCATTTGCATAGATAACTGTTCCCTCTGGTTTAAACTTAGTTTTAAACAACTTTACTGCCTCATTAGCAGTCATTATTTTTTTAACAGGTTTTTTGACTACCTTTTTAACTTGCTTTTTAACTACATTTTTAGATGCTGCATTTACACCTATATTACCTACAAATACTAGTAAAGATAGCATAATAATAAGTAAAATTGTTGATTTAAAAAATTTTGTTTTCATATTCATTGCCTCATTTAAAACTCTGATATTGTGAAAGATATATATTAATATAACTTTGCACTTTCTAAAGTTATTATATTTTTGAATCATAACAATCAAAACTCAACTTTTAAAAACACCTCAAGTTATTTTCATAATTGATTTTGTAATCATTGAATATATAATATTTCTTACACAAACTACAAAATATCTGATAGACATAATTTTAACAATTTCAAATTGTATCTTCAATCATATTTTTCCTGCTTATTCCGACAAATTTCCCTTTGCTTATGGTACGGTTCATCGTGCATTACTAAATACATGTCTATAAAAATAACAGGAATATTATCCTGTTATTATATGAGTTTGCTAAACTTTTCTCTTATATTGTTTATAACTTCAGGCTTAACCGTTCCAAACTTTTTGATAACTATATCCTGTGAAAGCGTATATATTTTATCCACTCTTACACAGGAGTCAACATGCAAATTTCCTTCTTGCATATCCTTATTTGAAATGAGAATATTATAATCCTTTGATGTAATGTTTGAAGTAACTGCTGCCACAATAATATCTTCTGTTTTTGAGTTGTAGTCATTATTTGATAAAACAAGTACAGGTCTTTTCTTGCTAGAAGTTAAATCACTAAATGGTATAGGGATCAGCAAAATATCCCCTTGCTTATACATTGTTCCATACCTCATCATCAATGTCGTTATTCCAAAAATCCATACTGCTTTCACTTGCTAACTCCAAATCTTTAAATACCTGATTATATTTTTTGGCTTTCAAAAAACTGATAAAATCAATAACTTCCGGGATTTGGCTTTCTGGAATTTCATCTATAAGTTTTAATAAAATCTTTTTAGCGGTATTCATATTAACACTGCCTTTCATACCTAAATCTATAATTATATTATATCATATTCAAGACATATGTTATACTATGTTATGAGGATAATACTGCCTTTCCGTCACTTATGTTACGGTTCACCGTAACATACTTAATTCTAAAACTAAGCTTCTTGAGCTAAATACCACTATTTATTTTACTTTATATATTGAAAATAGAGTCCCGCAAAAATTTAGCCGAATTGTTCTTTAAATAAATTCCTCCTTTAATCAGGAGGTTTTATTTTGTATATAGATCTATAAGTTTTGAAAAATACATTTATAAAGTCTGCAAAATAATTTATAAAATAATTAACCTCTTTTATAAAACTTTATCTTTAATCGGGCTTAATTATTTAATATCGTATTACTTGTGATAAGGCTGATTGCTGATAATTCTATATGCTCTGTAAATTTGTTCAACTATAATACTTCCTAATAGTCCGCTGTCCATATCCATTCTGCTAATTGCAATTGTTTCATCTTCTCTTAAATTTTCTGTCTCTCCTATAATAAATAAAATATTCGAATCCCCTGTTAGTGCCATTGAATTTATTTTTTCAGCCAATCCTTCAGAACTTATTAATGTCCCATAAGTTGATATTTTTATTATATAATCCTTTTTATTTATTAGATTTATTAATTCTTCTTCATTTTTTAAATAAAATATTTTTATCTTACAGTATTTTGTTAATCTTTTCTCGTACTCGCATATTGCTTCTTTATAAAATTTACTTACCTTATTTGATATTACAGCAACTTTAATATTCATTTTTCCTCCAATATTTCAACTTTTATATTTATTTTTAGGGAAATTTACAAAAATGCCGCCCAGCGGCAGATTTGTCACATGTCAACTGGGTGGCACTATTTTTCAAAATACTTATTTATCTCATCTATATTTGTAAAATCTAACGCATCGTCAAATAAAAGTTCTAAAGTCAGCAAATCTAAATATTCTATTTTTTCTTTTACATCCTTTGGCAGTATTCCAAACTTTTTAGTTAAAAGCTTTAAGACTGATTTTGCTAATGCTTCTTTTTTCCCCGCCTGTGTACCTTTTTCAATTCCCTTTTCAATGCCCTTTTGCATCCCTTCTTCTCTAAACATATCAGCTAAGATCATGATTTTTTCACTCCCTTCTATAAAGGTTTTTTCAATTTCCTTTGCTATATTTTCAAAATCATCCCTTGTCATATCCTTATATGAGCTGAATATATATCTCATGTAAATTTCAAAATATTCAAGCCCTGTTTCTTTATCTTCAAGTTCTGATAAGTATTTTGCTGCATTTATTATTGTACTATACATCTTTTTAGCATCATCTGAAAATATATCCCTAAGTATCGATAATATTATCTTAAGCTGTACATGTCCTTTAATGTCCTCATCTTTATACCTTGATATATCATATAATAAATACTCAAAACTGGGTATAAACTTTTTTATATTATCATCTAACTCATTGTATCCTTCTATAACATCCGAAAGTCTTGTTTTTACATTCCACTTTTCCCTTCCATGGTATATTACAAGGGGGATTATTATTGGCAGCTTGCCTAAGCCTTCTTTTTTAATGCTCATCTCCCATATTTCTACCATATACCTTAAAAGCTGAAGGGCTGTCTGCCTGCTTACATAGCTTTTATGCTCAAATAGAAAATATATATAACCATCGTTATTATTTATACTCACTTTAAACAGCATATCTGAATATACTTCTTTAAGCTTTTCATTTATAAAGCTGTCCTTTTGAAGCACCAGAGTATCTAAATCTATTATTTTTACTATATCCTGTGGAAGATAGTTTACTATAAAATCCTTTGCAATTTCAATATTAGAAAAGGTTTCTTTAAAGAATTTGTCGTGAGGATTTTGTATCTTCATTTTTTCACCTGCTAAACTTTTTTCTTACATTTATATTATTATACTTTTTACCTGTTTTCAACGTCATTTAAAAAGACAATTTATAACTTTAGATAGGCAATTTTAAAAATCAAATTACCAACTATGGACAAATATAAATGCGTAGCAATATTTATCCAATCTTAGGGGTTAAAAGTCCCCTTATAGTAAAATACTGTTGTTAAAATTTGTTATGCAACTT
>JAOADY010000151.1 GCA_026417075.1 Caloramator sp. | reverse complement strand
GCTGTAGTATATGATAAGGGTATTATTAATATAGTAGAAATAATGGGCAGAAATGCAGGCTTTTTAGCAGCTTCTAGTGCACTTGCAAATTTTGATGGGGTCTGCAATCAGCTCATATATTTACCTGAAATTGCCTTTGATATGGATAAATTTCTTCAAGATGTCAGCTTTGCCTATGATAAATATAAAAAGATTGTAGTTGCTGTATCTGAAGGAATTAGATATAGCGATGGAAGTTTTGTTTTTGAAGATAAAGACAATAAAGCGCATGATAAATTTGGTCATTCTCAAATGGGTGGAGTAGGAAGAATTCTTGGAAGAATTGTTAAAGAAAAAATATGTAGCAGGGTAAAGGTTATTGAGTTCAATGTACTTCAAAGATGTGCAATGCACTTTGCTTCTAAAACTGATGTAGAAGAGGCATATAGATGCGGAGTAGATGCTGTAAATTTTGCTTTAAATGGAGAAAGTGGGAAAATGGTATGTATAAACAGAATAAACAATAATCCTTATATATGTGAAACAGGGCTTATTGATGTATCTGAGGTTGCAAATAAAGAGAAAAAGTTTCCTATAAGTTGGATAACAAGAGAAGGAAATAATATAACTAAAGAAGGTATTGAATATTTAAAACCTCTAATAGCTGGGGAAGTTAATATTCCGACAGAGAATGGTCTTCCTAGATTTTCAAGGATAAATTTATGTTTATAATAAACTTTATATTAAAATATAAAATATGAATATGGTAAAACTTTAATAATAATGATTTTACTGATATAATATAAGTGGCTTCGGCAAAATATAGAAACAAAGGAGGTTCAATATGGCAAGGGATATACAAAATCTAAAAAAGACTGCCAATATTATAAGGCAGGATATTATTAAGATGCTTGCTGAATCAGCATCAGGGCATCCAGGTGGGTCACTATCTGCTGTTGAAATTTTAACAGCTCTTTATTTTGAGGAAATGAATATTGATCCTAAAAATCCAAGATGGGAAGATAGGGATAGATTTGTGCTCTCTAAGGGACATGGAGCACCTGTGCTTTATGCTGCACTTGCAGAAAGGGGATATTTTGAAAAGAAGCATCTTTTAACTTTAAGAAAAATAGGTTCTATACTTCAAGGTCACCCGAATATGAATGATACTCCAGGAGTCGATATGTCAACAGGTTCTTTAGGACAGGGACTTTCTGTTGCAAATGGTATGGCGCTTGCTGGAAAACTTGATAAGAAAGATTACAGGGTTTATGTTCTTTTAGGAGATGGAGAACTTGAAGAAGGACAGGTTTGGGAGGCGGCTATGACTTCAGCCCATTATAAGCTTGATAATTTAATGGCTTTTGTTGATAATAATGGGCTTCAAATAGATGGATCAGTAAATCAAGTTATGAATCCAACTCCAATTGGAGAAAAGTTTAAGGCCTTTGGATGGCATGTAATTGAAATTGATGGACATGACTTTGAACAGATTTTCAATGCGATAGATGAAGCTAAAAATACAAAAGGCAAGCCAACAGTAGTTGTAGCAAAGACGGTAAAGGGTAAAGGCGTAAGTTTTATGGAAAATGTAGCTTCATGGCATGGAAATGCACCAAGCAAAGAACAGGCACAAAAAGCTTTAGAAGAATTGGGAGGTGCTATCAATGGCTAATCTTGCAACTAGAGAAGCCTATGGTAAGGCTTTAGTTGAACTTGGAAAAGAAAATAAAGATGTAGTTGTTTTAGATGCAGACCTTTCAAAATCAACAAAAACTGCTGATTTTGCAAAGGCTTATCCAGATAGATTTTTTAATATAGGTATTGCAGAAGGTGATCTTATGGCAACAGCGGCAGGACTTTCAACTTGTGGTAAAATCCCTTTTGCCAGCACCTTTGCAATTTTTGCTTCGGGAAGAGCTTTTGAGCAGATAAGAAATTCTATTTGTTATCCTGAACTTAATGTAAAGATAGCAGCAACTCATGCAGGACTTACAGTAGGTGAAGATGGAGCATCCCATCAATCTATTGAAGATTTGGCAATAATGAGGGCAATTCCTAATATGACGGTTATTTGTCCCTGTGATGATGTTGAAACTATGGCTGCCATAAAAGAAGCAGCGGCTATGAAGGGACCGGTATACATAAGGCTAGGGCGTTCAGCGGTTCCTACATTAAATAATGAAAAGGATTATAAATTTGAAATAGGTAAGGCTGTAACTTTAAAAGAAGGGGAAGATGTTACAATTTTTGCAACGGGAATTATGGTAAATGAAGCATTAAAAGCCTCTGAAGTGCTTAAAGAACAGGGAATAAATGCGCAGGTAATAAATATACATACAATAAAACCAATAGATGAAGAGGCAGTAATTAAAGCAGCTAAAAAGACGGGAGCTGTCGTTACCTGTGAAGAACATAATGTAATAGGTGGCCTTGGAAGTGCTGTCTGTGAGGTTTTATCAGAATATTGTCCGGTACCTGTGAAAAGAGTAGGTGTTATGGATATGTTTGGAGAATCTGGAAAGCCTGCTGAACTTTTAAAGGAATATGGACTTACTGCAGAAAACATAGTTGAGGCTGCGAAGAAAGTAATTGAAAAGAAAAGAGCATAATATTTTAAATATTTTTTAGTGAATTTTATGAAAAATATAACAACAATGAGAAAAAAAGACGGTTAACGATTATTGGTGATTTTAACCGTCTTTTTTTATTTTTTATTGATTTTTCAGCATTTGTAAAGCAATATTTTTTATGATATATGTATATATGCAGACTATATGTATAAAAGTCTGCAGAAAGCAGGTGGGGTATGAAAAAAAAGATTAAGGAATACGCATTAATAACTGTTGGTTTGATTCTTGTAGGAGCAGGAGTGTATTATTTCCTTGTACCTGATAACCTTGCCGCTGGAGGAGTCAGTGGTCTTGCAATTGTAATAAATAAGTTTATACCATCGATTCCAGTAGGACTTTTAATGCTTTTTATGAATATAGTACTTTTTATAATTGCATTTATTGTAATAGGTTCTAATTTTGGAGCTAAGACAATTTATTCTAGCTTAGGACTCTCGGCTATTATTTGGTTTTATGAAAAATTTTATCCAATAAAGGAGCCTATTTCAGATGATATTTTGCTCAATCTTATTTTTGGCATACTTATTGGCGGAATAGGGATGGGAATTGTATTTAACCAGAATGCTTCAACTGGAGGAACAGATATAATAGCTAAGATTATTAATAAGTTTTTTCACATAGATATAGGAAAATCTCTTTTATTATCAGATTTTTTGATTACTTTAGCGGCAGGCCTTACCTTTGGCTTTAAGGTTGGTATGTATGCCCTTCTTGGTGTTATCATTAATGGCTTTGTAATAGATGAAGTAATACAGGGTGTAACTATATGCAAGCAGGTTACAATAATAAGCGAAAAGGGAGAAGAAATAAAAAATTATATAATGAATGAATTACAAAGAGGGGTAACGCTTTATGAAGCTAAGGGAGGCTATACAATGGAGAAAAGGGAAGTAATAATGTCTATAATAAGCAGGAGAGAATTTATAAAACTCAGAAACTTTATAAAAGATGTAGATAATAGAGCTTTTATTTCTGTTAATAATGTTCATGAAGTTTTAGGAGAAGGATTTAAAGGAATAGATGAAATATGATAAATTATGTTAAAACCTGATGAATTATTTGTCAGGTTTTAATTTTTTATTAAAAAATACCCCAAATATAAGATTTTATGTTATTATAATAAATAGTTATATATTATTTGATAAAATATATTTAAAAATTGAGAAAGCTGTCGTTTAGGGGAGTTGTATAT
>JAOADY010000092.1 GCA_026417075.1 Caloramator sp. | reverse complement strand
ATCTAAACGTTCTTTTAATCTTTTAAAATCATTTATTTTCTCTACTTGCATAGCAATTAATGCATTAAGCAGTGCAGATGGATTATGTCCTTTCGGACCTCTTTTATGAGAAGATTTATTGAGTTTATTTAACAAATTACTAAAATCAAGTTGAGATAAAATTAATTCAAGCTTATTTTCTTTTTGAAATTTTAAAATTTCAAAAAGAAAATAAACATTCTTGTCGAATATACATAAGTAGGATTCACCCCTTTGTTGGTATTTTGTTCACACTTATTATATTCGACATTTGGGGTGAATTTCCTTTTTGTATTACTAAAAATTAAGTATTTTCAAGCCTTAAAAAATATGAAATTTGCTCATTTATTTTGTTGAGTTAAAATTTTTGCAATATGAATAGTTAAATATAGTTTTTCTTCATTCGAAATAACATATTTATATTTTTTATATATAAAATCACTAATTTTATTAACACATTTATAAGCATCTTTATATTTTTCTTTAATAAGGCTAAGCAAATTATCATCACTTTCATCATCAAAAGTCTTATTAGTTATAAGTCTTTGTGCAAAAAATTTTATATGTGTTATAAATCTATAATAATAAACCGACTCTTCATCAAAAGTAATATTAAAACAATATTTTACAATATTTAATATTTCTTGCATTACTTTTGTTATATCATACATATTAGTTATGTTCTCATCCATTAAACTATTAGTAATATGAATTGCTATAAAAGCTGCTTCATCCTCTGGCAAATCAACCTTTAATTTATTTGAAATTATATTTAACGCTTCCATACCAACAGCAAACTCATCTTTATAAAATCTTTTAATATCCCATAACAAAACATTTTTAATTCTTATCCCTTCACGATGTCTTGTTACAGCTGTATATATATGATCGCTTAACGATATAATGAGATTATCATTAAGCCTTTTTCCTAATTGAATCTTAGCATATTTAATAATCTCATCAGCTAACTTTACATACTCTAATGGCATATCCTTTAATAGTTCTTGCAACTTATTTGTCATATTTTTGTCTGATATATAAAATACCTTTTCTATTATATTTTCATCAATCTCATCTCCTACATGCTTTTTAAAAGCAATACCTCTGCCCATAACTACTTGTTCCTGTTTATTTTCGTTTAATATAACAACAACATTATTATTTAATATTTTATGAATAATCATAAAACTCCTCCTATATAAAAAACCTACGCAATATTAATTATAATAAAATTTTACTATAATTAATATTACGTAGGTTTAGCTTGCCCAAACAATAACTACCCTACTTATATATCTACTTTTATAATAATAATATCATATTCTAAATTAAATTGCAAAATATTTTTACTATAAATTTGGGAGCTACTTAAATTAATTATTACCATAATTGTTTAAAATTTTAAAGGGTATGATATTATTAAGAAAAAATATTTATTGATGAGCTAAAAATTTTATATATACTAACAAAGAATTTCGTACAAAAATATTGCTATTCTCAATTTTATACAAAAGGTATGTTCTATTATAAAAGAAACAAAGTTTTTAACTTAACCTTTGAAGAAGAATGAAATATAAAAAATGAACATCTTTTATTTTTAATGATGAATATAAAGAAATTGAGTTTTCATACTGTATATTAAAGGGCAGCAGATTAAAAATCCTTTTTCCTTAAATGCAAAATGTGTTAAAGAAATAAAAGCTAAAAACCCTTTTGCACTAACTTGAATACCTATTGAAAACTTATTCAAAAGATAAAAATAAAAAATAGCCACAGGAGTTGTATGCGATTCTAGTGATGAAAATGCCTTTATCTTTAACCTCAACAAAGAGGAACTAAATCATAAATATGAATTGTAACTCTTAATACATTTTTAAAATAAAAGGCATACTATAATTTAAAAACCGTATCTTTGTATGCCTTTTTTAATGCTACATTTTAAAATTCACTGTATGCCTTTGCAATATCCTCAAAACCAGAATTTTTTAATTCTGTTAAAATAGCATCCCTTATATCCATATAAGAAACCTCATCTTTATATTTAGACATTAAGATTTTCTCCACCTCTTTAGACACATTATGTAAATCTGAAAGAGTCATTGGCTCTCCAACTTCATCTGATGCTGCTTCAATGCTCCTAATCATCTTTTCCAAATCAAAATCCTGTAGCCTTCCATCCCTTTTTCTAACTTTCATAAAATGATTCCCTCCTTTTTAGTTAATAGACTATAATTTAATATTAGTTTATTTTTCAAAATTTTTCAATAAATCTAAACAATCGAAATTTTGAATTCTAAAAGGTTATTTGGTTTTTATATATCATAATATTAAATAGTAAAATATTAATCCATCTATTTAATATTTGTAATTTGTCGATATTTGATGTAAAATGTAAGAAGGATATAATATTTATTATTATGATAGGAGTGTTTTACTAGATGAAAGCAAAACTTAATACTGTTCGTAACAAATTAATATTATCATTTGCAGCCCTTACAACTATATCTATGGTATTAGTTAGTATAGCAGTATATGCTAAATTATTCTATCAAACAAAAAACGAATACAAAAAATCAATTGAAAATGAAATATCTCAACTCAACGATCAAATAAATACTGAATTGACTTCTATTATGGATAATTTAAATATGTTTGTAAATCTACCACTTTTAAAGCAGGTAGACTCAAGAATAACTACTTATGTAAACAAAGAAGGTGCTAATGGAAAAGTAGAGATGACACCTTTAAAAAATGGTCCTTATGAAGCTGAAGTATATACTTTATTTCAAAATTTCAAAGATACACATCCAAGTGTAGAAAGCATTTGCTTAGGAGTAGAAGAAAACGGAGGATATGTTCAATATCCTGCTAGCGCAAGAAATAATGGCTATGATGCTAGGAAAAGAGGTTGGTATAAGACGGCCATAAGCAATCCTGATAAAGTTGTATTCACAGATGCTTATTTAAATTCTTCAGGAGGTTTGTCTGTAACAGCCGTATCTGCAATTAAAGATGTAAGCGGAAAAATTAGAGGTGTCGTAGGAATTGATGTAAATTTAAAAAAAATTTCCGATATAGTTTCAAATGTTAAAATCGGTAAAAATGGATATGTTATTATAGTTGATAATAACAATACTATTTTAGTAAATCCTAAAAATCCTGATACTGTAAATAAAAAAATCCATGAATTAAATATAAAAGATATAGATGAAATTTTAAATAAGCCTAATGATTTGATAAATATCAGGCTTTCCGACGGGAAAATATACGCAGTTGAAACGCAGAAGTTTAATAATTCTGTATTACCATTAAAATACATATCAATAGTTCAAAAGAGTGAATTTACAAGTAGTGCAAATTCAGTTGGAATAATAAATATCATTATGATAGGAATATTATTAGTCGCAGGATTTATATTAGCAACTATTATAGCAAAAAAAATATCAGATCCTATAAATTATGTTGCAAGACATCTTAACCTTATAGGGCAAGGAGATTTTTCTCAGGAATTATCTGACAAATATTTGAAATTAGATGATGAAATTGGCGAAATGATAAAATCTACAAAACAAATGACAGATTCTATAAAAGCTATAATCAGCAGTGTAAAAAACAGCTCTAATATTATTGGAATAGAAGCTGAAAGTCTTAGTTCATCTGCACAAGAGATGTCTGCTGCCTCAGAAGATGTAGCAAATTCTATACAGGATATTGCAAAAAGTACAAATCATCAGGCAGAAGAACTTACAAATATAACGAATATAATTTATAACTTTGGAGAAGAAGTTCAGGAAATAACCAATGCTATAAAAGAAGTTGATACCAATTCAAAAGAAATATCTTCAATGGCTGTGGATAGTAGTGAAAAAATGGATGTTTTAAGCAAATCAGTTACTGAAACAAAAGAATCCTTTGAGAAATTTGCTGCAATGATAAAGGGACTTGATGATGGAGTGACAAAAATTAATGAGATTACTAATCTTATTAACTCTATAGCTGAGCAAACAAACCTTTTAGCTTTAAATGCAGCAATTGAAGCAGCTAGAGCTGGAGAATCCGGAAAGGGTTTTGCAGTAGTTGCGGATGAAGTTAGAAAACTTGCCGAACAAAGTAAAATTTCAGCTGAAAATATTAGTCAGCTTATTGCAGATATTTCAAAAGATACAGGAGCAATTGTTGAGAATACTGATCATATGAAGGATAATTTAAGTAAACAATCAGAAATGATAACTGTGGCTATAAATTCCTTTGATAATATTATAAAAGCAGTAGAATTTATAATACCTAAAATAGATAAAATTAATATGTCTGCAGATAATATAAATTCAAAAAAGGACAACATTTTAAATATAGTAAAAGGTACATCTTCTATTTCGGAAGAAATTTCAGCATCCTCTGAAGAAATCGCTGCATCCTCTGAGCAAATGAGTGCATCAGCAAATGAAGTAGCATCATCTTCTATGAAATTAAATGAATTAACACATGATATGATGAATGAAGTTAATAAGTTTAAAATATAATTAACTGGAGGTTTAAGTAAATAAGTTTACTTAAACCTCCCAATTTTTTATAAAATTATTCCTACTATAAAATTTATTTTATAGGCATCTATGCTCATCATACAACACTCTAATCTAAAAAAATTATTTTATGCTGTTGTTTTTAAAATAGGTAGTTGAGACCACATTATTCCCTTTTATATCAAGATATCTTATTTCAACATTATCACCATCTCTTGTAAGAGTTATATCTATTCCCGTAGATTTATTTACCATAAAAATAGTATTCACTCCCTCAAGTCTTAAATAGAAAACCGTATTTCCATTTTCAGTTACAGGATTTATTCTTAAAACTTTCCCTGTAATCGATTTTTCCTCTGCCTTAATGCTATTTGCATTTGCTCCTGTGCTACTATTTATAAGGCCATAGGCTATTGCATTTTTAAAAGATTCTATAGCTGCATCCTTGTTATCCTCAAGAACTACATAACTGCTTTGAGCTGAAACAATTCCAAGCTTTATAAATGCTCCATCGGTTTTGTTTATTACAGGAACTACCCATGCTTCAGTCCCAAAAATGTTATAAAATATAGGCTGTGCAGGTGTCCAATTCATACTGTTTGCGCCAAGAGCTTTGCTTACAACATTCATAGCCCCTTTGCCATTTATATATCCAGGAGTTTTATAATAAATCATATCCCCGCTTCTCATATCCATCAACGTATAACCAGTCATAGTAGTGGAAGTATCAGAAGTATTTGTATGATCCGTAAACCATTTTAGTTTCTTTTCACTATCTATAACCCCAATAACCTCCCTTGAATTTAATTCAAGACCTTTAACATCTGCCATTGAACCCCATTGGGTAGGAATATGAACACCTTTTTTAGTTATAAGTTTGTTTAAAATACCATTTTTCAAAGTACCAAAAAACTTATTATAATCCTCTGAAACATCCGAAGGATATACCTCATCAACCCATGAAGGTACCTTTTCTTTACTATAATCTGTAACCTTGCCATCCTTAAAGGACAATAAAAGTACTCCATCTATAACAGGACCTTTTCTTCCATAGGCATAATGTCCATAGCTTCCAACATAATATGGGTTTCCATCATCATCAAGTTCTGCATTAGCCTGAAAAAGAACTTTATTAGGTTTATAACTTCTTAAATGTCTTTTTAAATCCCTTCCAAATACAAAAGAATCAGCATATTTTACGGGAATATTTATTATTTTTGCTTCTTCATTTCTTTCTGCCGAAATATACATAACTCCTGGTATTTCCTTATTTGAAAGTGCCCTAAAAAAGCCATCAACCTCTATTGGTGCAACATAACAAGCACCATTCTTTGTCATAGTAATCCCAAGTTCTCCTATTCTATATATACTCGGATTAGGCAGTGTTCCAAGAAGTTTTTGCATTTTATAATAAGCTGTTTCAGGTGAAATTATTATTATATGCTCCGCATCTATCTTAGATACAATATCATTGCTTTCCTTTACAGGAACCATTTGTGCAAGTTTTTTAGAATTTCCTGTTATATAAGGATAAAAATTATAACAAAAACTTAAAAACATAATTGCTGCTACAACTAAATAATAAACCTTCGATATCTTCTGCTTCTTTATATCTTGACAAATTGAAGTAAAAATAATCTGAAAAACTGCAGGTATCCATAATATTGAAAAAATTAAAGATAAACTTCTGTCCTTATTAAATAAATAAAACACACAGAAACTTATAAAGCCTCCAATTACAGCCCTTACTATCTGCTCTTTTATATCTTCTTTTTTAAAACTAAATTTTAAAAATAAAAGTATATACAATATATAATACATAAAATCCCCCATTTCGATTAACATACTTTTTCCCAGTTTTAAAATATAATTAATGAAGTATAAAATATTATATTATCATATTTACACTTCATTATAAATATTAGAAATGTTACTGTTCAGCTTTTTATATCACTTTCAAAATAAAAACTCTTTTTGCTTTTATATATCTCCGTTAGGAATTACAATTGCACAAACTAAATATGCCAATATTCCAGATCCTCCTAAAAGAACAGCAAACACCCAAAAGAGTCTTACTAAAGTAGGATCTATATCAAAATATTCAGCAATACCTCCACAAACACCCGCAACCATTCTATCCTTTCTCGACCTATAAAGCTTTTTATACATAATAACACTCCTATCCTAAAATTTTAATTAGCTTATTTTTTAAAATAAAATTACATTTTTATCCTAACCAATGAAACACCCATCTGTCAAAACAAATAAATTATTTTATTGGCTAAAAGTACTATTAAGGCTAAAGTATATTATTAACTTAAAGCCTCTCAATATAATATAATATGAATCTTAAATTAAACATATAATATAGCCAGCCCCCTTTACTAATAATATTTAAAATATTAAAAACAAATTTGATTTATTATATAGCTTATTATGAGTTATTTAATACTATTTTACAAGTTATATTATATTTTATTTTAAAATAAATAACTATAATAAACAATATCAAAAATATATTTCTCTTTTTTTCTTATAATATCTTCATATATCTCAAATTTTCAAAGATATTTTTTTTATGAATACCTTGTAATATAGTATTTAATACTATATAATATAAATATAAATTCGATTTTAGGAGGGATTTTTATGAATAACATAGATAAAATAATTGAAATAGCAAAGGAATTTAATATAATAAACTATGAAGACCTACCCCTTTATGATTTGTATTTATCCCAAGTCACAGATTATTTAAATGATAAATTTGATGGCAATTTTACAAACAATATAATTCAAAACTATATAAAATCTCAAATTATTTCAAAACCCGAGGATGGCAAAAAAAGAGGATACACTAAAGACCATATAATACAATTAATACTTTTAAGCTATATGAGACCAATACTTTCAGCAGAAGAAATCAAAGATGTGTTTAATTTAGCTTTTAACGATATTAATATATACTCAGATGATATTTTAACCTGGGAAAATACCTATAAAATATTTACCGAACTTCAAAGAGAGAGCCTTAAAAATTTTACAGAAAAAAATAAACAAATGAAGGAAAAACTTACTAAAATCATAAAGGAAAATAATATAGATGAAGAAAACTTTGAAAGAATATTTGTGTTTTTAATCGTACTTAATCTTATAGCTCAAGCATCAACATGCAAAAAAATGGCTGAAAGAATAGTTGAAGATTATATGAAAAAATAGGTATATGGGTATTTTCCATATACCTATTTCAATAGATAGCTGCTATTTTGACCTACCCTGTAGGTTTTAATCCCAAAGCAGGATTTCCACAGCTTTGAGATAGGGTGCAGCAGCAAAAGCACCAATAATATTTTACTCTATTATTTGTATCTGTTCAAATATATCTTTACTGCTTTCTATCTTTTTTATAAGGCTATATTTTTTTTTATAATTCTTATCTTTAACTGAATTTATTGAGTAAAATTCTTTAATAAGCATCCTTAAATGTTCTAAAAATTCTTCTTTACAATTATAGGGATTTTTCGGAACAAAATTAAGGTTTAAGTCATTATTCACAAATCTTAATATGCCGTTATTTTTCACAACTTTTATCTTTATTTTATCATGCCTGTATTTAATAAGCCTTCTTGATGTATTTAAACTTCCAATATGTTCAATATTATCAGCATAACCACAATATACACAAATATAAAGTTTCTCTGAAAACCTGTTTTTTATAGTATTTGATAAGCAAGATGGACAGGTCGTATATATGCCTTTACAGCTTACCTTAACAGGAGGAGGAAGCCCTTTTTCTAAAAGTTTATAATTTAAAATGCTACAAAGCTTGTTATACTCTCTCGGGCTGAGCCTTGGCATCATCTTTTTGTCACCCTCAACCCATTTGAGCCTATCTCCCCTATTAAAGTTTTTATGCATAATAACCTGACATTTATTCTCATAAGCTCTTTCAACTATATAATTAGCAATACAGTATATATTATCCTTTGAAATATATCCACTCTCTAATTCAAATCCTTCGTCATTTGAAATAGTATAACATATGTCATTATCAATTCCCCTTGAAACACCCATAAAATTTAAAGTTTCAATTCTATCAGGCATTTTTATATCAAGAGTTATTAAAAGATAATATTCCCCATTTTCTTTAACAAGCCTTGCAACCTTTAAAATAGATGAATCCTTTAGAGCCTGTTTTAGATACTCTTCTTGATACTTTCCAAAGGATAATGGGAAAATTAAAAAGCACTCTTTTCTCCCTCTATCTTCTACAGTTTCAAAATCCTTAAAAACATATTTAAGACTTCTTTCATCATTAACATTTATTTTTTCTCTTTTTTTGCTTTTTACATTTAAAAGATAAAGCTTTGCAAAATACCTGTCAGCTTTTTCATCATAAAGAAGGCAGTAGTTTCTATTTTTATCGTATCTTCCGAAAAACAAAGGTTTTAGTTTATTCTTCTTTAAAATTTTTTCAATTTCAGCCTCATAATAAGAAAAGTTTTTTTTATTTTCTAAAAACTCCTTTGTAATATCAGAATACATTTTTTCAAGCTTCTCATCTGATATATAAGCGCAGGGATAGCAAACCCTCCCTTTGCTCTGCTTTAATTTTAAATATCCTACAAGCGTGGATGCAAATTCCATTTTAAGTGCATCCTTAAAGGGCTCTATTGAAAAACTGTTAAGTTCCTTACAAATATCCTTATCTATCCATTTTATTATGCTCATAGTGCTGTAGCTTCCTCTGCCGTCTTTAAAATCCCTCTCAATTCTTTTAATATCCTCATAGGCCCTGTCAAGAAGGTACTGATAAGCAAGGGAATAATTTTTCATAGCTTCATCGATTATATCTTTTTTCCTTTTGCTAGGTTTATAAAGTTTTAATTTTATAGTATACATATTTAATAATAATCTACTGTTACCTCCTTCCCAAGGGACTTTAAATATTCAGCCATATCATCAACAAGCTTTAATTTCAACCCTAAATCCAGAGGAAATTCAGGATTTTGATGGGCAGGATTTATCGCTCGTCCAACAAAGAAATATATATTAGTACCCTCTTCTATAAGCATTTTGGCAAGTCTTGAAGCCCCATCATTTTTATTTAAATAAAATAAATTTTGAGAAGTATTCTTTGATGAAATATATCTTTTTACATACTCAACTGCCCTGCTCATTGTAAGAACACCTTCACAAGTTAAATCTATACCATCTATCTCTGCCGTTGGAGGCACTGAAGGGTTAATGTAATTTAAATTAACTTTAAGCTCCCTGTTTAAAACCCTGCATACTATCTGAGATGTAGTACCTCCGCAAACAACCTTTTTCCCATCGCTGTTTATAAACTTTTTGATAACATACTCATCAAGCCTCTTATCAACAGGAGGCCCTATTAAAACATTAACATTTTGAGACTTTCTAATTCTTACAACAACTACTGTTGTATCATCTCCAGGTTTTTGTCCATATAGATTATCACAAACATTAACTAATAACCTTGCAAAATTTTTAGCAGCAAGCTCCTTTTTATATATTCTTTCTGTGTATTCCTTAACATTATCCCACTGCCATCCTAAGTTCAACATCTGACCTATTCCTGCATGAACCGCCCCATCGCTTATCATAATAAAAGTATCGTCTAAATCTATTCTAAACCTCGTCTCATATATTTTCTTATCGTATATAATCCTCTCATTTTTGAGAAGAGGAACATATTTCCCGTTTTTTAGCCTTATTATAGAAGGATTATCAAACTCTACAATATACCCCTCCCCGCTGCTGAATATCTGAAGTATAGAAAAAGTAGAATAGGCAATACCTCTTTCTTTACATACTGGAAGAGTTTTTGCTATAGTTTCCACTGCTTCATCTATGCTTGAGCCTTTAGAGAGCATAGTTCCTATTATTTTGCTCGTCAAAGTTGAAAGTATATTAGCCTTAACTCCACTTCCAAGCCCATCTGCAAGAACAACTATAATAGATTCTTTATTCCTTATAATTTCAACCTTATCCCCGCAAAGTTCCTCGTTAAACTTATTAATACTCTCATAATCTGCGTCTATAAAAAAGTTCATTCCTCTTCACCCATCTTTGTTACTATTGTGTCCTTTAGTTTAGTTAATGCTACTTTTGTCTCTGCCGTAGTTTCTCCAAGAAGACTTGCAATTTCCTGTGCAACTCTCATTTGCTTTTCAATAACCCTTTGAGCAATTTCAACAGTTTCGCTTCTAACTTTATTCATCTTCTCCTGATTTTTTTCTTCTTTTGTTATATCCTTCATTATTATTATAATTGCCTCATGTTCCTTTGAATATATTATTGACTGTTCTACAGTAACATCAAACTTATCGTAATAAAATTTCTGATTTAAAATATCCTTTCCAGTATCCTTTACAATTAAAAAGTCAGGACAATCAAAAAAATCAAATACATTTTTACCAATCAAATTTATATTTTCTATATTAAAAATCCTATATGCAGAACTATTAACCTCTTGAATATAAAATTCGCTGTTTAAGGCAAGTATTGCATTTGGAGAAGAATTAATAATTATATTCGATATGGATTCAGCCTTTTCTCTCATATAAGGAAGGCACATATGAAGATCAGCTTTATTATTGTAAACTGCAATTGCCTTTTCCCTGCAGCTTGAATATCCACATGCACCACAGTTCAATTCATCTTCCTTTTTAAATTTACCTATTTTTTTCAATATATTTCTAATAGTATTATCATCAGGTATAAGACTTTTTATCTCTTTATTATAAAATCTCTTTGATAAATCGACTTGAGCCTTAATATCTTTTAAATGACTTAATCCATTTTTATTACTTACATAGTTTAAAATATCATCATAGGCTTCAATGAAGCTACTATTATTATTGCAAGGACCGTTAATACATCCTCCCCTGCAGCTATTCATTTCTATAAAATATCCATTAATATTTCCTTTAACTATGGCGTCAAGGGTTTCCATACAGTTTTCAAACCCATCAATGCTTAAAAATTTATAATAGCTTTCTTTATCTATAGTTTTTAAAATACCTCCAACTATTGGATAATACCTCTCAATAAGAGTTTCATCATCTTTAACATTTTCACTTTCAAACTCATTAAAATCAATGTCTTCATCTTCAAACCATTTTTTAAGCTCATCAAAGGTAACTACAGCATCAATTAAATTATCATTTTCCCCATCCTTATATTCTTTCTTCTTTGCAAGACATGGTCCAATAAATACAACTTTTATATCTTCCCCATAGGTATGTTTTAAGATCTTTGCATGGGCAATCATAGGAGACACCACAGGAGATAGGTATTTTATAGCCTTTGGATAATATTTTTCAACAAGGGATACAACAACAGGACATGCTGTTGTTATAATATTTCTCATTTCACCTTTTTTAATAAGCTTTTCATATTCTCTTGACACTAAAAAAGCTCCTACAGCTGTTTCCTCAACATAAGAAAATCCAATTTTTTTTAAAGCAGAAAACAGCACTTTTACATTATGACTTTTAAATGCAGATGGAAAGGAAGGTGCAATACTCGCATAAACACCATAATTTTTTTTTATAAATTCTTTTATTTTCCCTATTTCATCCACAACACTTTTAGCATTTTGAGGGCATACTTTAAGGCAATTCCCACAAAGTATGCAGTTATCTTCCATTATTTGAGCCTGATCATTATTAAAAGATATGGCTTTTACTGGACAACTTCTTATACACTTGTAACAATTTTTGCAATTTGCTTCTTTAAATCTTATAGTATTAATCATTGTTCTCAACTCTCTTTAACACATATTCATTAAATTTATCTTTTGCATTTTCAGGTGTTATATTGCCAAAAATTTTATCTTCAACCTTTATTGAAACACCATTAATACAATCCCCAAGACAAAAAGATGCTTTAAGTTCAACCTTATTTTCAAGATTTTTTTCTTTTATTATTTCTTGGAATATCTTCATAATTTGATATGATCCCTTTAAATGGCAGGAACTTCCAACGCATATATAAACACTAATCAATTTGATCCCTCCAAAATTAATGTTAATTTGTTAACAATAATAATTGTAACAAATAATAAAATTTTGTACAATATAATAAGGCATTATATTGAAAATATGCGCTAAAACTTTTTTATTAATAAGTAAACATTTAAAAATTTATATAATTGATATTTATACAAAGTAATAGTATACTTTTATAGGCAATATTTTATATCAAATATCATAATAAAAGAATTTAATTTTTTTAAATAAAATTATCTTATAAGGATGTGTTTATATGAGAATTTTTGAAAATGATGTGCAACTTATAAAATATAAGGTATTAAAACAAGTAATTAAATATACTTATGAAGGTACTTTAAAGGAAAAGGTTCTTGATATTCCAAAGGAAGTAATACCAGGGCCAAAACCTATGACAAGGTGCTGTATATATAAAGAAAGAGCCATAGTTTCAGAAAGAATAAAGCTTGCAATGGGAGGGGATAAAGAAAATCCAAATATAATAGAAGTTATAAGCGAAGCCTGTGACGAATGCCCCATCCATCGTTTTAAAGTAACTGAGGCATGCAGAGGATGTCTTGCACACAAATGTAAGGAAGCCTGCCCCGTTGACGCCATATATATAATAGATAGAAGATCTTATATTAATCATGAAAAATGCATAGAATGTGGAAGATGTAAAAATGCCTGTCCTTATAATGCCATATCAGATGTTATGAGACCCTGCAAAAAGGCATGCAGTGCTTCTGCACTTTATATTGATGAAAACAAAAAAGCTGTTATAGGCAATGAAAAATGTATTCAATGCGGTGCCTGTGTATACCAGTGTCCCTTTGGCGCAATAATGGACAAGTCTTTCGTCGTTGATATAGTAAATCTTCTAAAAAAGGCTAGGGAAGACAAAAATACCCATGTATATGCTGTAATAGCCCCTGCAATATCAAGCCAGTTTACCTATGCAAAAATTGAACAAGTTGTAACTGGGATTAAAAAGCTCGGTTTTTATGACGTTGTTGAAGCTGCACTTGGCGCTGATATGGTGGCAGAAACTGAATCAAAAGAACTTATTGAAAAATTAAAGGATAAGAAATTCATGACCACATCCTGCTGCCCAGCCTTTGTATCATATATAGAGAAAAAATATCCTGACCTTAAGGGTAATATTTCCTCAACAGTATCACCTATGATTGCAGTATCAAGACTTATAAAAGAAATGGACAGCAGAGCTAAAGTTGTATTTATAGGTCCTTGTACTGCTAAAAAGGCAGAAATTCAAAGAGATGAATTAAAGGGGAACACAGATTATGTTATGACCTTTGAAGAACTTCAAGCTATGCTCGATGCCTTTGAAATCAACATCGAAGAATGCGAAGAAACACCTCTAAACAACGCATCTTTCTTTGGCAGAATATTCGCAAGGTCAGGTGGAGTAACAGAGGCAATAAAACAAGCTATAAAAGAGGAGAATTTAGATATTGAATTTAAACCTGTTGTATGCGATGGATTAAAAGAATGTGATAAAGCTTTAAAAATTGCAAAAGTTAATAAGTTAAATGGAAACTTTATTGAAGGCATGGCATGCGTTGGGGGCTGCATAGGAGGTGCTGCATCTTTGAGCCATGGTCCAAAGGATAGAAGCGAAGTTGACAAATACGGCAATTTAGCAATAGAAAAGAGTATTAAAGATTCCTTAAGGGTTTATAACACAAAAGAAGTTAATATGCATAAAGAGTAACTTTAAAAGTCATTACCAAAAAAGCTGATTTGGCAAACTATCCAAATCAGCTTTTCTTCAAATAGGGGCAAATAGGAAAACGGTTAGCATGAAACAAAAAATTAAAAAAATTTAATATCTATATAAAATTATCGCATTTGTTTCATACCTTCGTTATGGCTATTTTTAGTCATGTCCTGTTACTTATTAATTTATTTAGCTGCAAATAGACCCCTTATCTGAGCTTAAAATTATAATTCAATTATTTATATTAAATGAGTAACTGTCCCTTTATTCTATTATCTCATATTAAATTATCTATTCTTCTGCGCCTTCAACTAATATATCCATAGGCTTTATAAAAAAGCCCCTAAATTCTATATCACAGAAGTTATAAAGTTTGCTTTTATCTCTGCATACTTGAAATTTATTAACCTTATATTTATATTTAAACTCCTTATTACATACATCATTTTGAAGAGGGTAGCAGATTGTGTGCTCTATCAAGTTTATCATCAAATCCTTTCCTTCAAGCTTGTAGATTATATTCTTTTCAATTAAGAATTTTAAAATAAGCCTGCCATTAAAAATACTGTATTCAAATTTGTCTATTACGTCACTGCCGCACTCGAGTGTATATTTTTCATGAAGGCATACAATTTGATTTAAAACTACATTCCCGTCAATTCTCTCTATAATTTTATTTGCATATATATCCAAGTTTTCTTTTAATTCAACTTCTATGCTTTCCTTCTTTAAAAGCTTTACATCATATCTTATATAATCATCTGTAAAAATAATTGGTGCAACAAATTTCTTGTAATATCCTTCCTTTTCAAAAATTATAGTATAGGTTCCAACTTTTAAATTAAAGCTGTATTTATAATCTGCAACTACTGTTGTTATTAAAATACAATCTTTATAAACCTTAACTATAACATCATCAAGCATCTGACCTGTTTTGCAGTCTATTATACTTCCTTCTATATTAATACTTAAATCTTCATAGGATGCCTTTACATACACACCTTCATCACTTGTCTCAACGGTTACTGCATTTTTAGCACTTGCTGTTACTGTATTAAAGCTTTGCTGCCCTATTTGTATAAAATAACCATTAAAATCAATTTCAATTTCAAATATATCGTTAGGATTCATATTACCAATATTCCAAACAAAGGTATTTGAAACGCTGTCAAAGTCATCATATTTCACATTGTAACGAGGGATTCCATTTGTTTGTATAAAATACTCATTTAAAACATCTACTAGTTTAACAGAATATAGTTTTACACTTGAAATATTTTCTACTGTTATTCTAACCTTCCAACTATCTCTATTACATGCATTAATTTCATTGGGGCCGCTTATTATCTCTTTATCTACTTTTAAAATTCCAAATTCAGTTGCAACTAAAACTCCTATATCCCAGACAGGGCCTGTAGGTAATATATTATCTCCTTCTACTTTTGCATAGTTTAAAATTTTATAGCCTGGCACCATAAAAACTCCATTTGTAATATAAACTGTTAGTGTAGCCTCTGCATCTTCATCTAAATCTCCAATATTCCATTTTAATATAAATGTGCTGTTATCAAAGCTTACACTTCCCTGTGATGGAGGATCCCATGTTATTGCTGCTGAACCTTTAAGCTCAAAATTTATAACATCAGTAACAACTAAATTTTTTGCCTTACCTTCACCTAAATTTTTAACCTTTATTGTGTATTGCCAACTATTAGCTTCTTCAGGTTTTATAACCTTTGGACTTATTGGGCCATCATCTATTACCTTTGTTATTGTAACAGTTGGAGTTACCAATTTAACAACAACAACGGTATCATCTACAGGACCTACATCCTCTGCATTGCTCGATGTTGCATTCGCTAAATTAAAAACCTTGGAACCCGGTACATTAAAATGCCCGCTTACATCAAAGGTTAATGTTGCGCTTTCACCTTTTAGTAGATTTCCTACATTCCAAGTAACCTTATTTCCTGTGATTGAAGCACTTCCTTTAGATGGATTAAGCGGATCTGGAGATACTGATGTTATATTAAACTCCGGATGAAGGTCATCTACAACAACAATATCATTTACTGTTATATCTGATGGATTTTTTACCTCTAAGGTTACTGTCCAAGTTCCTTCTTCTTCCATATTTATCTCAAGCGGTCCTGATACATCTTTATGCAAAGTAAAGAATGGGGCATCTTCCTTTTTAACCAGTACTCCTTCATCCTGAACTGGAAAGCTTATTACACTGTTATCTGAAACAACCGTTGCAGAGTCTAATATCTTTTGTCCACTGCTTGCAAAGCTTGCTGTAAATGTTATCTCAAGTGTGGCAGATTTATTTCCAAGAAGTGTTCCAACGTTCCAAGTTACCTTAGGTGCACTATAGGTTGCTATTCCTTGAGTTAAGTTAAAGCCGATATTCCCTGTAATCTGACTTGCTATTTCACTGTTTATTGTATCAACCACAATAGTATTTATTGAGTCAACCTCAGTTGTATTAGTTACAGTTATCCTTACCGTCCAAGTTGCTGCCTTATTTACCTCAACAGTTAAAGGGCCTGTCTCTTATACACATCT
>JAOADY010000081.1 GCA_026417075.1 Caloramator sp. | reverse complement strand
AAGGGAACTATATAACAAGAATAAAGGGAAGGCTAACAAAAGAAAACTATAATGTTGATAAAAAGAATATAATCCTGCCTGATATGTTATCAGCAACAGATGCAAACAGAAGCGATTTTGATATTCCTGATAAGGTAGAGTATGTAAAATACAATGATTATGATTTTAAAAAGGATGAATATTTTTCCCCCGGTTTAAGCCAGTATCCTTCATACAGAGGAATGATTGAGTACCATTTCCCAAGAAACGAAAACCGCTTAACATGGTCAAAGGACCCAGATACAGGTGCATGGCGTTGGATGACAAACAATGACTATGTGGCAGATGTGAATGATGGGATAAATAAAGGCGGAGAAAATACAACAAAATCAATACAATACAGCGGCAAGACCTACGAAGTAAACGGGTACAAAGTAAAGGCAAGCAACCTACAGCCTGTAAACAATTCTAAATATTTATATAACTATATAACAGGGAAATACAGATACCCAGTGCAGGAGGCAAACTTTGAAGATTCGTCTACATGGACAAAACACCCACCCTTTGAAACAGGAGAACTTGCAAACCCGTATAAAATAGTCGGAAAGTTTATACCATTTTATACTTATGGATTTATGGTACATCTACAAGGTATAGGAGAAAAACAGAACGATAATATATTAGAGATACAATACGAGGGAGAAACAGCACAGATAGAGCCTCCACAGCCACCACAGCCACCGCAGAACAATACACCACCCGTTGCAGAGATATTTGCTCCAACTGTTGTAGTATATGGGCAAAATACCTATATAACTGGTAGCGGATATGATGCTGAGGATAGTGAGGATAAACTAACTTTTACATGGAATATAAGTCCGACATCATATATAAGCAATGAAACAGGAAACCCCAAAAGATTAGACTTGCAATTTGCTCAGATAACAGAATATACAATTACACTAACAGTAACGGATACTGGAGGACTAAGTGATACAGCAGAAGCAAAAATAAAAGTTGTTCCTCCCTATCCAGCTGCTATATTAAATAAAAGCGGGACATTTAAAGAAAACCGAAAAGTTGTAGTAGATGCTTCTAATTCATACTCGGGTTCACCGTTTGCAAGTATTAACTGGGCAAAAACAAAATGGGAGCTAATACCTGTATCACAGGGATTAACTGTTGATGATATAAAAACCCCAGATAGCTTAAATGGGAGTCAAAAACTAAATTTACTCTTTAAAAAAGCAGGTCAGTATAAAATAAGATGCACCATATATAATAGTTGGGACAGCAGTAGTACAGCAGAAATAGACATTGATATACAGCCAGATTTACCGCCCGTAGCTGATTTTAATATAATAAGCAAAGTTACAAGAGACCCTAATGACGATAATTATGCAACTATTGAAATAACAGATAATTCGTATTCAAGTGATGATTATATAGCAAAGCGTATATGGCTTTATGCTTTTGATAGCAATAACGATGGTAATTTTGATAATGAAAAATGGTATGTTTATGATAATGGTATATGGAGATTAATTGCAAACAGCTATCAAGAACTAAAAAAAATTAATATAGATAATATAAATGATGGAAACTTAAAGAAAGTAAAAATAAGAAGTAATCATGTAGGGAAATACCTTGTAGAGTTAATTGTAAGAGAAGAATTTGGACAAGAAACCATACCTGAATTAATTAATTCTGCTGATAAAAAAAGGGACGAAACTTTTGATCATTAATTTAAACTAATGGTGGTGGTTAAATGAAAAAAATTAATATGATATTTATTGCATTATTATTAATATTGCATAGCACTTTGGTATATGCCTATAAGCCTTATAATACAAAAAATAGTGAGGTAATAAATACTGCACCTGTTGGAAATATAAATGCTAATTCGTATAAAAAAACGGTAGATTTAGTGGTAATGACTGATTATACGAAAGATAAGTTGTCTAATCTTCAATCGGCATTAAATAATTTTAAATCAGATATGTTTTCAAAAAATATAAATGTAAATATCAAAATATTAAATAGGAAAACAAAACTTGATAATTTTAAGAAAATAAACACAAAAGGATATACTGTAGATGTATATCAGACGGGTTTTGGACCTGGCTGGAGCGATTATATATATAATATTGCTAAAATTGTTAATGGAAAAGTATATTTTAGAATATCAAGATATTACAATGATAATTGGAATCCTATACAATATAAAAGTTTTAATGTTGTTAATGAAATAAATAATGCTATACAAGTTAAATTTTTATCAATGAATACAATAGAAGTATTAGATAAGTATGGAAATGTATATAAAGTAACATATACTGATAATGAAGATACAACAAAATATACAATACAGCAATATGATAAGAGTATACTTCAGCCAGATGAAAAAATAATAAAGATATCTATCTATAACGGATTATCTATGTGCCTTACTGACGAAGGGCATCTTTTATACTAGAAAAGTGGATCCTCTACGATATTAAACAATTTCGATGGAAATATTATATCTGTAAAAGATATATGTGATTCAATGATACTTGATTTTAATGGCAATATATATTTTTTTGGACAACATAAATATAATGTATATGGTAATGAAACAATTGACTATTTTGATTTTGAAAAAATTGCTGCAAATGCGGAATTAATCCTTGAATATGAAGATTATAATTATAATTATAACTATTGGTATACAACAGATAATATTATATTAACAAATAATGGAGTTGTTAAAAAAATAGATATTAAATATCAATATTTTATAGGTAGACAATTAGAATTAAATAATACATATATTCCATATAATAATAATTTTTATATTAATGATATAGGTAATATAAAATATGATGGCTTTAATTATTATTGTATATTAGGTAAAGATAATTACCCGTATATTATAAATATAAATAATGGTAGTATTACTAAAATACCGCAATCTGGTTTCAAATTTACATTAGACTTTGGTATAAAAAATAACTATACTATGGGAACATATACATATACAGGAGGTATTGTTATACTAAATTCAACAGATTCTAATTTTTCATACCCTGATTTTGAAGATGCAGACATGCCTCAATCACATTTAAGTGCAGATATAATAGATGTTGATGAAATACAGGATTATACATATAGTGATAATTCAGAAAAATATCTTTTAATTGTGGCAGACGGGGAAGGTAATAACTATAAGCAAGGTTTTGGAAATTACTTTAGCCTTGGAAATATAAATATAAAATTAGGGAAATATCTTAATAATAAAAGATTTAATATATTAGCAGTATGCCCATCAAATATGTATGACTATATCTTACCAGAAAATAAAAACCAAGAAATCACAATAAGAAAACTTTTAGATTTTAGTTTCAAAGAAGGTAAATTATACGGAAAAGGAGAATATCAGCAAGCACTTAATTATATAATATCAGAATGTTATTCTACACCTACAAATGATTTAAAAATTATACTAAATGAAGAAGCTGTTAATTATAACACTACTTATGATGATTATGAAAAAGATAATAAAATGAGCGAAAGATGGAAATACATTCATGATCCAAATTACTTTGAGAATTCTAATGGAATATTTAATGATTCAGGGAAATGGTTATTAAATCCAATTATAAACTTTGATAAAGTTGGTAAATATACTGTTACATATAATGTAAGGGATAATCCTACAATAAATGATGCATTCGATAATTATAGACTTTGGAGTATAGGACAAAACCAGCTTAATATATTTGTTCATAGGAGACCCATCGCAGACTTTGAACCAGTAATAACAGAAAATAATTCAACATCTTTACTAAATATAATAGATAAAAGCTATGATTTAGACCATTTATCAAAAGCTAATAAAGGTATAGTAGAAAGAAGGTTTAAATGGAAAAGATACGAAGATACAACATGGACAGATGGGTTGCCTATGACTATATCAAAATCAGATATAATTTTAATAAATCTTATAGTAAAAGATGAAGAAGGTGCATGGAGTTTGCCTGTAACAAAGTCAATAGCGTTTAATTTATCTATTGATGCAAATCCAACATATTGTGATTGGAGAAACAGCAGCATAACACCTGTTATAAGTGTTACAGGAAGCTTATCTATATTTAAAGAGGCACAATATATATGGACAAATTCAACGGATAAGCCAAGTGATACAGCAGGATGGATTAAATCAACTTCAACAAGTATTCCTGCATTACAAAATCAAGAGGGAGTTTGGTATCTCCACATGAAAGCAATAGATGTTGATGGAAATGTAATATATAGGTATAGAGGAAGTTATAAAATAGACTTAACGCCTCCTAATATAAATGCAGTACCTTCATCAGGGGAAATAGAAAAAGAAAAAAATATAGCAATAGGAATAACAGATAATCTATCGGGAGTAAAAGAAGCATGGTACAAATGGGCAACAAGTAACAGTTCTATGAGCAATTTAACAGGCTTTACAAAATTTACAGCAAGTCCGATAAAAACACCATCAGATGGGACATATTACTTGCATATAAAAGCTTATGATAACGC
Source organism: Caloramator sp. (assembly GCA_026417075.1). GTDB lineage: Bacteria > Bacillota > Clostridia > Clostridiales > Caloramatoraceae > Caloramator_B. The sequence goes on along the minus strand of JAOADY010000081.1, from coordinate 13,475 downwards.
AGGAAATGTGAATTATAAGATATTTGGTCCTTATGTGGTGGATGAGTTATCGGTAATAGCATCAGTTGCTCCAAATCCTGCTAAAAGAGGTCAGAAAGTTGTTTTTACAATTAATACTAAAGGATATGCAAAATATCTTAAAATAACTTTTCCATCGGAAATTTGGGCACTTGATATGACAACACCCATAAATTTAACAATACCAGAGCAAGTAAGCAGAACTGATTATGTTCCATATTATTTACCTTTAAAAACTCCTATGACTTTAAATGATAATGGAAGATTAAGACAGCCATATATTATACAAATTGAAGCTAAAAAAGCTAATGGCAAAATAAAAACGACTACTGTAAATTTAGATGTTAAAGGGAGTATTTTAGACAGTATAAAAACAGAAATAAAGTGTAATTATTGATAAACATCGATGATGTTTATTTTTTATGCCTTTTTTAAAAAGGTTTGGAGGATTTTACTCCAGCCTTTTTTTATTTTAAAAAATAAAAAAAGGAGAGGATTTTTATGCTAAAGAGATTAAAAAGAGTTGTTATAAAAGAGGAATTATTAGCAATTACAGGAGATATTACTGAAGCTGTAATATTAAATCAATTTATATACTGGAGTGAAAGGGTATATGATTTTGATGAATTTATTAAGGAGGAATATAACAGACAAATTGAGCTTTGCAACAAAAAAGGAAGTGAAAATATAGCAGAATTTCCTTTGCTTCATGGCTGGATTTATAAATCAGCTTCAACTTTAAAAGAGGAGTTAATGGATATTGCAAGTGAAAGAACAATAAGCAGAAAAATTGACAGCCTTGTTGAAAAAGGATATTTGGATAGAAGAAGTAACCCTGACTTTCAATTTGACAGAAAATATCAATATAGGGTTAATTTTCATAATATAATTAGAGCCCTTTCTGAAAAAGGATATTCTCTTGAAGGGTATAAAGTCGATTTTAGCGAATTTCAAAATACTATAAACAATAATCCTGTTGATGATGAAAAAGATAAAGTCAAAAATGAAAAAGAGTTCATTTATGAAAACGGTCAAAAAGGAATTGATGAAGGTACAAGTACTCCAAAACCCTCATCAATCCAGACCGAAATAAATGAACTTAATAATATTATACACATTTCTGATGAGGATTTAAAGGGGTTTTATGAATTTATTTATTCTTTGGAGCTTCATAAGCTTAAGAATAAATATTTTGATTACAAGGAGGCTGTTGAATCTGCTTTAATGGATTTATATTTTTGTGATGATATGATGATTAATAAAAGATGTGTTCCAAAGATGCTTATAAGGGAAAAACTTAAAAGACTTAATATATTTACTATAGAATATGCGATTGAGAATTTTATTAATGCAAGCAAAGAAGTTCAAATTAAATATCCTAAAGCTTATTTAAAAGTATGTATATATAATTCTGTGGATGAAATGGATATTGATTTTAAAAGCAGAGTCAATTATGACTTGAACAGTTTGAATGAAGATATTACATCACCAAAAGAAAGTAATGTTATAAGTAATATAAAGAATTTTGAAGAAAAAGAACCATTATATGAAAGATATAAAGGGAGTGAATTTGAATGCGTGATAGAAAGCATTAGAAAGATTATTGGTAATAAGCCAGCATATAAGACATTCTTTGACAGCATTATCAGTTTAAAAAGAAAAGGGGAAACAGTTTATATAGTTGTACAAGACGTATTTTTCAAAAATATTCTTGAGAACAGATATAAAGATATACTTTTGGAAGCGTTTAATAAAATTAATATAAAGAATGTAATAATACAAATTTAGCTTAATTTAAAGGAGGATTTTTATGGGAAAAGATAATTTTGATTATTCCAATGCATGGAATTTATTGAAGCAGATGATTGAATATTATACTTTTGAAAAAAAGTATCTAACTAAAAAAGAAATTAATTACATTATAAGGTTTTGTGAGAATAAAAATAAAAATATAATTTCTATAAAGATTAAAGATAAATAAGGCAGACTAATATTGATGCAATTAATGATTATTTGTTTTTTGTATGGCAGGCTTTAAAATATTAATTTTTAATAGAAATTATGCCTTATAATCAAAGTTAAAATATTGATATATTTAGTTATTTTTGCCTTATCTTATTAAGTTTTTAAAGTCAATGATTTTTTGTCTCGAGGCAAAATTTCAAAATTATTAAGGCGGTTTTTTATAGATTTATCAGTTGTTTATAATACAAAGTATGGCAATTATTTAATATTGTATTGGAAGAATAAAGATTGCCATATTGTTTTTGCTTATGCCTTGAGATATCTTAATTTTACTACCATATAAGTATTTTATATAAAATATCCACAATATTAACATTATCCACAGATGAAATTGGTGTTAAGTGCATTTGTTAATTTTGACGAATCGATTCGTCAAAATGACGGATGGAATTGACAAAATGGCGGAGCAATAGTAATAGATTATAAATAATAATAGATTATATATATAGATCATAAGTAAATCTATAAATAAATATTATTTATTATATATCATCAGTCAGTCTGTCAGTCTATAGATCAGTATTTATATATATCGATCTATATAGAACAAGATGATTGACAGACGGATTGATTGAAAAATGATTTTAAGCCATTTTAAGGCTATTATTTTTTAGAAAAGAGAGATAATACTTTTACATGATTATTAACGCTGTACAAGCCTATAAATGCGTTTTAAACGTATTTTAAAAGTTTGGTTCAGCGTTATTTTTATATTTGTACAAGGAAAGGAGTATTTTTATGGGGAAATCACTTGTTATTGCAGAAAAACCAAGTGTTGCAAGAGATTATGCAAAGGCATTAAGATGTAGCGAATATAAGGAGGGATTTATCGAAGGAGAGCAGTATATTATAACATGGGCATTAGGACATTTATTTACTTTGAAAGAGCCTGAGGAATATGACCCAAAATATAAAACTTGGGTTTTTGATGACCTGCCCATAATTCCTAACAGGTTTGAAACAAAAATTATTGATAATCAAGGTGTTAAAAAGCAGTTTGAAATTATTAATGAGCTTATGAAAAGAAACGATGTTGAAAAGATAATTCTTGGCTGTGATGCTGGGCGTGAAGGAGAGCTCATAGGCAGGTACATTTATGAAAATACTAATTACAAAAAACCTGCTTATAGATTATGGCTTAGCAGTTTAACAATTGATGATATTAAGAAAGGTTTTAAGGAAATTAAACCTTTGTCTTTTTATGATAATTTGTATTATTGTGCAAAGACACGAAATGAACTTGATTGGATTTTTGGAATTAATTTAAGCAGGGCATACACTCTTAAAAAAGGGAAAAGTATCTTGTTGTCAATTGGCAGATGCCAGACTGCTGTTCTTGCACAGATTGTTAAAAGAGATGAGGAAATAGAAAAATTCATGCCTGTAACATTTTGGCAGATAAATGCTTTTTTATCTTCAGGTATTGTTGCAAAATTTCAAAAAAATGGAGAAACTAAATTGTTTGATAAAAATGAAGCTGAGAAGATTATAAATGGGGTAAATAAACAATATGGAATAATTGATGATATTAAAAGAGAAATAAAAAAGAAACCTCATCCTCTGCTTTTTAACCTTACTAATCTTCAAAGAACAATGAATAAAAAATATGGCTATTCTGCCCAGAAAACACTTGATATAATGCAGGCTTTATATGAAAAACATAAGATTTTAAGTTATCCACGAACAAGTTCAAGATATATAACTAAGAGTATGATATCTGAACTTCCTAAAATTATTAATAATCTTAATTTTGGCGATTTTAAAGATTATTGCAGTTATTGTCAGACATTAAATAAGCTTCCGATAGATAATAGGCTTGTTAATGATAGCCTTGTATCTGATCATACTGCAATTATACCAACTTGTAACGAGAACATGAAGTTAATTTATGATAAATTAAATGAAGATGAAAAAAGGGTTTTTGACGAGGTTGTATATTGTTTTCTTTCATCATTTTATAGTGAATATGTCTATGAAAGTTGTGAAATTAAAATTAACATTAACGGTAATATATTCATAAGCAGGATTATTAAGGAAATTGATAAAGGATGGAAGAAGGTATACAAGGAGAAAGAAGAGGAAAAAAATGAAGATGAGGAATATAATACCTCTTTTGTAGAGTTAAAAATAGGTGATAAAATTTTATGTAATGATGTAAAAATAGCAGAAAAAAAGACAACACCACCGCAAAGATTTACTGAAAATCTTTTGCTTGAAATAATGGAAAATCCTGCAGGACTTATAGAAGAAGAGGCATTAAAACAAGCAATAAAATGTCATGGTATTGGGACTGATGCTACAAGAGCAGGAATAATTGAATTACTCATTAAAAGAAATTATGTAAAAAGAGATAAAAAAACACTTATATCTACAAGTATTGGGAGAGAACTAATTAATTGTATTGATAATGAATTATTGAAGAGTGCAGAACTTACAGCCAAATGGGAGGAAAAACTTGCAGACATTGCAGAAGGGAATATTAGAAAAGATGAATTTATTTCAGAAATGATTGAGTTTGTTAAAGAGGAAGTTAATAGATTAAAGAATGATACGTCTGGTGTAAAAATAGAAGCAGAAAAGAATAATTCACTAGGTAAATGTCCATTGTGTAAGGGTGAAGTATACAAAAATAAATTAGGATATGGTTGTAGTAATTATAAGAATGGATGCAAGTTTTTTATAAAGGGAGAAATTGCAGGCAAAAAGATATCTGAAGCACAGATAAAAAAACTTTTAGTAAAAGGAAAAACTGATTTGTTAAAGGAATTCAAGTCTAAAAATGGGAGAAGCTTTGATGCATACCTTGTATTAAACGAAGGAAAGGTAGAGATTGAATTTTTGAAAGAAAAAAATCTTAACAATAAGGTAATTTAATATAGTATATATATAGGTTTATAAGTTATTGTATGGCAAGTTCAAAAATATTAATTTTTAGTAGAAATAACGCCTTATTATTTAGACATAAGTATTGACATATTTAGTCTTTTTCGCCTTATCTTCTTTAGTTTTAAAACCATGATTTTTTATTTTTAGGCAAAAAATTAAAAATTATTAAGGCTGTTTATTGTAGATTTATCAATTGTTTATAATGTAAAGTATGGTAAATATTCAATATGGTATTGGAATAATAAATATTGCCATATAGTTTTATGTTATGTATTGATATGCCTATATTATTTTGCCTTATTTTATTAGCAATATAGTAATATGTGGATATGCCAGTTCTGATGGAAAATGTGGACAGAGCCGAGCGTTCCTTTAGCGTCCTGAAGCTCTGACCACATTTTCCACAGCCCTTTGGACAACTTCAGCAAAGCCTAAAGTTTTTTTGTTTAGGTCGAAGTTGCCCACATATCCACATATTCTACTACGAACCTCTTTTTCCCCCTCAAAAAGCATGCTTATTTTGCATGCTTTTTTAAAGGCAGGATAAGGCGTTGCACCAACGCATGGCACACACAGCAGGCAAAGCCTGCTGGTATCTTATTTTTTAGCCATAATTTGATTTGCACCGTAGAAATAAAATTTATAAATTTTTTGCACATAACTTCATGTAAAGCCTTGAAAATAAAGAATTTATTATTGCACATAAACACTTATGGAGGTTGTTAAAATGAGAAGACTAAATTTTTATCTTGATGAAGAGATATATAATAAATTAAAAGCATTAGCTTGTGAAAATGAAACTTCAATAGCTGAAATAGCAAGAAGAATCTTAAGTGAAGGATTATCAATAGAACATGCTAATAAGGGAGTAGATGCTTTAACACAAACAATAAGACGTGTAATAAGAGATGAATTAAAACCTGTAGAAAATCGTATGGCAAAGTTATCTGCTAAAGCTGCTGTTGCATCCGCTTCCAGTATGTATTTAAACGTTCAGGCAATTGCAGATATGGGGAAAAATGATGCGGTTGAGATTTATGATAAGGCAAGGAAGAAGGCAGTAGCTTATGTAAGAATGCCTGCTGATGAAATGGAATAATTTTTATGTTGTATAAATTAATTTTGTATTGATATTAAGAATTTTTTAGGTTTTTAAGTTATATATATTTTAAAAGTGGGAAAATTTAAAAATAATTATGACAATATAGATAATATTAACATTAAATTTATTGTATTATCAATAAAAGAGGTGTATAATTATTGGTAAAAAAAGTTATAGTTAATTACATAAAGAAATTTATTTTTAATAATAACAAAAATATATTAAAAAAGGTTACAGAAAATAAAAATAAGGGGGTAGCTATTATGAATAAGGAGGGATTATATAACGCTTTAGATATTGCTCAATATGTTATTAATTATTCTATTCAAAAAGGTAAGCCCGTTAGTAATTTAAAACTACAAAAACTATTATATTATATACAAGCAGCTTTTATAGTTGAACAAAGTATGCCATGTTTTAAAGAAGATATAATTAATTGGAGACATGGACCAGTAATAAAAGAAGTTTATGATGAATATAAGGATTATATAAATGGCGATATTACTGAAATTCAAAATGGTTATTATATACTTGATTTAGATAGAGAAAACTTAAAATTTATATCTAAATTTCAAAAATTTAATCCAGAAAAAATATCAGAAAAAGATAAAGAGTTAATTAATAGAGTAATAGATGGTTATTTAAACATTGATGCATGGGAGTTAGTAAGAAGAACACATAATGAAAAACCATGGAAAGAAGATAGTATTAGAAATGGTATAATTACAGTTGATAGTATTAAAAATTATTTTGAAGAAAATAAACATAGGATATTTGGAGGATATTGATGAAAGATAAAATTCATAGCCTATTAGAGGAAATCTCTAATTTTGATGAAGAAAAAGATAATGATTTACGAAAGAAAGAAATTGCAGATTGTATTAAAGAATTTTATGAGAAAAATAAAAGACATCACTATTCAGGAATATCTTCTTATGTCTTATATAAATTAGATGATCAAGATACGGAATATTTAATTAATAATTTGGTATTATTTATAAATTATTTTAAACAAAATGGCATGATTGAATATGCAGAAAAACTTGATAAAATGTATGATCATGTTATTTTAGAAACAACAAGAAAGAAACATAACGAAGAACAATTAAAAATAGTTAAAAACTACACAGACCAATCAAAGAAAGATTTAAAATTGCTATTTGATGAGCAAGAGGAAAAACTCAAAATGATATATGGTGATATAATATCTATTGTAGGTATATTTTCAGCAGTTATAATAGCTTTCTTTGGTGGTATAAATATTTTAGGAAGTGCTTTAAATAATATGCACTTTGTGAGTAAATATAGACTAATATTTGTATTATTAATAGTTGGATTTATTATATTTAATATTATATTTATGCTTTTATATTCTATATCAAAATTAATTAAAAAAGAAATAAGTTCAGAATGTAAAAAATATTTTTGTGATAATTGTAAAGGATGGTATGGTTTACAAATAATACAATGCTTAAAAAAATATCCAATTGCTTATATGTTTAATTTGATTTGTATTTTTTTTATTATACTTATTATTATCGCATATTATAAAAAGATATAAATCAATTATATTTTAGATGTTTTTTGATAGGAGTTTAAAAAATAATCACCCTGCCTCGCCTGCAGAGTGATTAGATAAACCTAACACTTTGTGGCAACCGCACCTTGCGGTACCGATTACCTATATTTTTATTATATCATTAATTTATAAAAAATAAACACTAAATATAAAAAAGGATGCAGATTTTTTTCTGTATCTTTTTTTATTAAGGAGATTATAGGGGGGAAGTCTTAAAATGCCAAAATCACCTGTTATATTTATTACAAAATTTTATTCTCCTAAGATAAATCCTAATGCAAAAGGTTCTAATGCAGCACATATCAACTATATTGCTACAAGGAAAGGAGTTGAAATAAACGATAATAATGAAAAAGAAAAGGACATAATAGATAAACTTGATTCGCCTGAACTTCATATAAAATATGCTTCTGAAAGACCAGGAAGTCATGGTCTTTTTGGAGAAGAAGGAGCAATTAAAAATATAAAAGATATAATGAAAGAGGTTAAAAATCATGATGGTATTGTTTGGAGAAATATTCTTTCGTTAAGGGAAGAAGATGCAGTCCGTCTTGGGTTTACAAATAAAGAAAAATGGGAGAACCTTCTAAAAAAAATAATGCCTGACATTGCAAAAACAATGGGTATTCAAGAAAGTAATCTAAGATGGGTTGCAGCATATCATGTTAAAGAAGGACACCCGCATGTTCATTTTGTAATTTGGGAAAAAAACATACAAAGAACAAGGGGGAAAATAAATAATATTGAAAGAAAAGAAATAAAGAGAATTTTAATAAGAGAAATATTTGCTGAAGAAAGAGCTTTACTTTATGCACAAAAAACAGCTTTAAGAGATGCAGCTTGTGATTTAATTAAAGACGATATGACAAAACTAAATAAATTTATAAAAGAGGTAAATGTTTCATATTTTGAAATTAAAGAATTTAATGGAGAGTCTAAAAATTTACCTCCGCATTTTAATGTTGAAACTATTAAAAAGGTGACCGAATATATAAATGATATTAAAGCTATTTTACCTAATAAAGGTAGAATAGCTTTTTCTTATATGCCAAATGATGTCAAATTAAAGGTTACTGAAATGGCAGATTATATTTTAAAACAGCCTCATTTATTAAAAATTGTAAATGAGTATCTAAAAATAACATCTTCTATAGCAAAATACTATACAAATGATGAAATTAAAATAAAAGAATCTACTGAAAAAGCTTATGAAGATTTAAAAAAACGAATATGTCAGGTTATATTAAAATCTATTGTTGATATAAGCAAAGAAGAAAATAAATTAAAAGAAGAAAAATACGAACAGCAAAATTTTAGCAATAATAAATCTTTAGCTTCATCTTCTGTTAGAATTTTAAATGCTGTATTTAGAGAAACAGATAGAGAACGAGCAAAAGCTGAAGCTAAAGCTGAGAAATTAAAAATAATATTAGCTAAAGAGTCAGAAAATAGAAAAAATAAGCAATCTATATGGGAAATGGATAGGTTATAAATATTTCTCCACCTTTTATAGTGGGGTGGAGAAATAATTTAAACCATATCACTTTTTTGTTCAAGTTTTGCATACATTTTTTCCTGTTGTTTTGTAGTAAATTGAAAATATATTTCAGTACTATTTTATAATTATTCTTTTTCAAATTTATCTATTTTCATGTTTGATAATTTATTAAAATATGGCATGTTGTGCCATACATCAATATCACCTATAACTATAAATCTATTTATAGCTCTTGTTGCGGCTACATTTAGAATGTTAGGAGATTTTGCTGCCCAAGCTGCTGCACTAATATTATTTTTGTCTACGCCAAGACAAAAAATTACCGTATTTGCTTCTTTACCTTGGAATGTATGTACGGTTCCGATATTATTTTTAGTCCATTTATTTATATAAGATTTCTCTATAAAATTAAAATTATTTAAAATATAATTAGGAATTTCTTTTTGTAGCTCATTTACAACTGTTTTAAAAGGCGAAATTATATATAGTGATGATAATATATCCGCTTTATTATGAACTTTTAATATTACATCAAAGAGATTTTTAATTACTTCTCCTTGATTTGGTATCCAATGTGCAGGATTGCTTTCACCTTTTACATCTATCCATCTACTTACACCTATTTGAGATAAAATATCTTTATTTTTATCAGGTTGATTTGTAGCATATACCATCATACCATTATATGCAATATTATTTGAAATTGAAAACATAGGTTCTAAACAACGTCTATGCACTCGTAGCGGACAGCCTATCCACTGACGTTCTATATGATTATTAATGTATGAACCGTAGTTATTTGATTTATCAGCAAAATTTTGCACAGATATTTCTGAATGACCGTACTCTGGTGGTATTTTATAATGTTCAGAAAGGTCTTTTATAATAGAATCAGGAATGGTGACTACTGGTAAAATTTGAAGAGGATCTCCTACAGCAATGACTCTTTTTGAACGCCATATTGCACCGACAGCAGCTTGAGGAACTGCTTGTCCTGCTTCGTCAATAAACAGCCAGCCAATTGATTCTTTGTCAAGTCCACAGAACATCGAACTTACAGAAGCAAAAGTAGTAGAGATTACAGGAACAACAAGAAAAAATGTATCCCAAAGAGGTTTTATATATTGCAAGTTATTACTTATATTAATATTATTTTTCAGGAGGTTAACAAATACCTCTAAATTATTAATGAATTGTATATAAGCTATTTCTATAAATCTTTGATGTAAATTTAATGCTTCAAGAAAAAGTTCAGACTGTATTTTATTGAAATTTTCATCAAGCCATGGACATTTTTTTTGGAGTTCTTCTTTACTTTGTGACCAAAAATTATTGTCTGGTAAATTACATTTATATTTATTTTTATAGTCATTTAATTTGATTGAATACTCATTTATTTTTCCTTCAATTTTGTTTATATTATCCAAAACATTTTTATGCTTCTTTTTTAGAGTATTGATATCTCTATTAACACTATTAAGTTCTATTTTTTTTTCACTATATTCTTCAGCCTTTAAAAAATATAATTTTTTATATTTTTTAATTTTCTGTCTATAATCTTTGTTAAAAAATGAAAAAATCCACCATGGCCTGTTTTTCTTAAGAATATTTAAATGATCAATATAATTTTGTTTAAAAATTTGTATTTTTTCTAATTCTTCATTTAAATACAGATATTTATTATCTAAATTAAGTAATTCTTCAGTTATATTTTTAAATTCTAAGTTAAGTGCATTATTTTCTTTTTTTAAGCATTCGTATTTTACTATTATGCTTTCAATATTTGAATATTCCTTTAGACGTTCTTGAACTTCATTAAGTTTTTTAGTAAAAGAATCTTTTGCATTTTTCCAATTATATAAATTTATATTATTTTTCTTTGATTCCATTAGATAAGATTTAATACTTACTTTTAAAGGAGATTGTTTATCTTTAGACCAAAATGAACATGCAAAATCATTTTTATTTTTGCTATTACCAAGTACGGCAGCAATTAGCCCCCAACATTCATTTTCAGATAAATTATTAGCTACTTCTTTAAAATAGTTTGCACCAACTATATTATTGAAGTTATTATATAAAGCAGTATTAGCAGGAAGTTCTTTTGATATATTTTCAACTGCTCCATTATTCGTAGAAGCAACTACCATACTGTCTTGAGTAATTAAATCGTCAGGTTTATAAATTATATAAGATTTATTATTTATAACAATACTACCTATATTTGTAAATGCATCTGTTGGATTTTCATATTTTGATAATTCAATTGCACGTTTAACAATTATAGAGGCAATAATATCTCTTATAAGAGTAGTCTTACCTGTACCTGGAGGCCCATTAACTGAAAAAATGCCGCTTTTACCACTAAGATTGGTCATTATAAGATTAACAGCAACTTGTTGCATTAAACTTAATGATTTTTTGGGATCTGACGGCCATCTTCCGTATTGAATATTTGTTGGAGAAAGAATTTTTTTGTATTCTTCAATATTATTATCAAGATTAATACGGTTATTAGTGTCTATATTTAAATTTAAATATTTATCAAGAGCTATTCCATAATTTCTATTTTTTACTGATGAAATTACTTTTTCTAAATCTTTTATAAAAAAGCTATTAAGAATTTGTGAAGACTCTGAGTATGACTCGTTATCATCATTAATTTCATTTGATTTATTTTGAGGGTATTTTATTTTTTTTTCAATATATTTAATACTGTATTTATTAAGCACTAAGCCAATGTCTAACATTTCATTGATTTTCTCTAAAGCATTTTCTAAAGATTCAAAAGTACAGGAATCACATAAATATGTATTTATTATTTCTGTTGATTGTTTTACATAATTTAAGAAATTTTTCCACCAGTTATCAACGTATAACTTACCAGCTTTTAAAGCACTAAGTGCCCATGGGATTGTAGAAAAACTTAGTGAATCTGATATAAACTTACCTTCTTCATTAATTATGAATTGAGCTATACATGTATGAGAATTATCTTTTTCAATATTTTGAGTTTCATTTTTGAAATATTCATGTATTATTTTCGATGATTCTTCTATTGAAAATATACCAAAATAAATTTGATATTGTACATGTTTATCAATAATATTTAATTCTTTATTTACCCAAGGTACATCATCATTATTTAACAATTTTGTTGATTTTTCTTGAATAATATATGGATTAAAGCATTCTATTTTATGCCAGAAATTTAATAAATTTAAGTACTCATTTTTAGCGGACATATTTTATCACCTTTTCTTTTTTAATTCTTTTATTAAGCGTGCTCTTCTAAGGTCAATGAGCTCTCATCACGTGTTGATTCAGTATCATCACGTAATTTAAGAAGTTTTATATATTCTTCAAGGTCTTTTTTGCTTTCTTCACTTAATGAAGATATTTTTTCAAGGAGTTTTAATACTTCTGGTGTTAAATTTCCCCAAAAAGTGCTCTCTGAAGGTGGTATAGCATAATTATTAGTTGAAGAATAATTTAATAACTCATCTAAAGAAACAGAAAAAATAGATGCCATTTTTTTTAGAATTTCGATATCAGGTGTATTTTTATTATTTTCATATTGTGAAATAGTAGATTTTCGTAAATTTAATTTTTTGCCTAATTCTTCTTGGGTAAATCCCATTGATTTTCTTAAATCTCTTATTTTTTCACCTAAAGTATTCATAATATCACTCCTCAACATTGTTCATATATAATGAACTATTTTAATTATAATATTAAGGAAATTAATTTTAAATATTAGTTCATAAAATATGAATATTTTTTTAAAAAAAAGTATTGACAGTTCACAATTAATAAACTACAATTAAAATATAAGTTCATAATATGTGAATTACAGGTGATGCATTTATGGATAAATTACTTAAACTTTTGAGAAAAGAAAAAGGTTTAACACAGCAACAAATGACTGAATTATTAGGTCTTAGATATAAAAGCCACTATAATCAGATAGAAAATGGGAAGTATAAAATATCTTTAGATTTAGCTTATAAAATATCAAAAATATTTGACAAGAGTATTGAAGAAATTTTTTTTGATGATAAAGTTCATGATTAATAAACCTAAAGCGCAAATAGTTGTAAATTTATCATTATAATTAAAAAATAAAAAGCTGTTCATATTGACCAACTTATTTAAAGGAAATTTATTTTTACTTTATTAGATTTAATACTTTTACTTCCTTTAAACAGATTATATATCTTTTTTCATAACTTTAGTTATGCAAAAATAAAAGTCTAATTGGTAATACTACCAAAAAATAAAAATTGGCATAAGTCCTTAATTCGTGTTAAATAAAAATTGCAAACAAATAAACAACACGGAGGTAAGAACTATGCCATATACAACTA
>JAOADY010000066.1 GCA_026417075.1 Caloramator sp. | reverse complement strand
AAAGGAATACTTAAATTTGGATAATATACCTTCTGCAGGAATAGCCAAGGCAAAAACATGGGCTTTACTAAATTGTATAGCATTAGTTGCTGGTACAATAGCTGTAAATAGATTAAACACATTATCCACAAGTGCTTAATGAAAGTTTAATATAGTTTTTACATTAAATCACAATTAGTTTTTGTGGTTTATTAAAGTACGCTTAAAAATAGGTATTTTATAATGTTTGTTATTTTTTTACGTTGTATTTATTTAATATTCTGTGGATAAATATTTTATTTAAATAAATTTTAATTGTTCAATTTGCTCAAATAACAACAAAACTAACGATTAAAATATTTCCTGTTTAAGACCTTAAACTTGAACTGGAAATTCTATATATTTCATATTATACGAGGGAGGTAATATAATGGATAATAATGTTGCCTTTGTAATTGAAAAAAAAGTTCAAAGGACAATTGAGAATCTTGAAAAAAATAATATAGAAGGTTTTTATGTTAAAAGCGAGGAAGAACTTATAAAAAAGATTACTGAAATTGTCAAAGAAGGTTCAACTGTTTCAGTAGGAGGTTCTATGACTCTTTTTGAAACAGGCGTAATTGAACATTTAAGAAGCGGAAGATATAATTTTTTAGACAGATATAAAGAAGGATTAAGCAATGAAGATATTAAAGAAATTTATAGAAAAAGCTTTTTTGCAGATGCATATTTTACAAGTAGCAATGCAATAACTGAAGAAGGGGAAATATATAACGTCGATGGGAATGGAAACAGAGTTGCTGCTATGATTTATGGCCCAGATAAAGTTATAATTATAGCTGGAATAAATAAAATAGTAAGAGATTTAGATGAAGCAATTATAAGAAACAGAGAAATGGCTGCACCGGCTAATGCAAAAAGGCTAAATAAGAATACTCCCTGTGCAAAAACAGGTTATTGCATGGACTGCTCAAGCTCTGAAAGAATATGCAGAAACTATGTACTTATTAAAAATCAAATTAAAAAAGGAAGAATGTTTGTTATTTTCGTAGATAAACAACTGGGATATTAATTTAAGGTGCTTTTGCACCTTTTTAAATGTAGGCTCAAAAGAATAATATTAGTATATAATTTTTTAATAAATTTTTCCATAATATGTGAATAATTTAGGCTAAATTTTTTTTTGTTTCGACCGAAATATACATATATATAGAAAAATTTTTATTTATGTTATAATATAAAAAAAAAGGGGGGGGGTAATGCTAGATGATATATTTGGGAAATACTATTGAAGAGGCTCTTGAAGTTGCTTCTAAAGAAATTAATAAAGATAAAGAAGAATTAATTTATGAAATAATCGAGGATAAAAATAGTCTTGGGAAAAAACAAATTGGTATTGAAATTAAGGGTTTTAAAGAAAGAGGAAAAATTGGTATTTTGAATGGAGAAATAGTATTTACTCCAAAGGAACTTCCGCCAAGTATTATCGTGGGAGAAGGGGTAAAAGTTAAAATAAATAATATACTAGTCATAGAAAAAAGTTATGTGAATGAAAATGATAAGATAGATATAGAGTTAGAACATAAAGAAGCTAAAAGAATTGTAGATATAGAAGTTTCCGAAGATAAAATGCAGGCTTTTATTAAAATACGTTATGAACCTAAAATAGTTTATAAATTAAAAGACAAGGAACCCCAAAGTGAAATTTTAATAGAAGCTGAAAAATATATTGAAGAATATCCTCCAAAATTTACAAAGGAGGAAATAGAAGAAATACTTAAAACAAATAAGATAAAATATGGTATACAATGGCAGGTAATCAATGCTGTTGTTGAAGGAGGAGAAGCTTTAATCGCTAAAGGACTTGAACCTACTGAGGCAATAGACGACAAAATAGATTATTTTTTTGCTATAGAAAATAAAAAAGTTCTCGTAGAAAAAGACGGTAAAGTAGATTTTTATAATACAGGAGAAATACAATGTGTAGAGCCTGGCCAAGTGCTTGCAGTAAGGCACGTAGGTAAAGATGGAAAAGTAGGTTATGATGTTCATGGCAATGTAATTATTCCAAAGAAGAGAAAAATAGTAAAGATAGTAAAAGGACAAGGTTGTGATGTTCTTGATGAAGGTAGTCGAGCTGTAGCTCTTATTAAAGGGGTACCAAAACTTCAAAATGAACAAATAACGGTTAGTCCTGTACATATGATAAATGGGGATGTTGATATAAAAACTGGTAACGTCGAATTTAAAGGGAACATAGTTGTTAAAGGAAATGTAACATCAGGAATGAAAGTTAAAGCTGGAACAGATATAACTATTATGCAGGATGTAGAAGATGCATTAGTTTTGGCTGGTGGAAATATAAAAATAGGTGGAAATATTATAAAAAGTGTTATAAAAGCAGGAGAAAGACAGCTTAATTATGACTCTGCAATTAACTATATAAAATATTTTAAGGATTTTTTAAAACGTATAATTGTTTTGCATGATGAAATTAAAAAGAAAGGTAAAATAAATTCCGATAATCAAATTGTGCATGCTATTAAAATTTTGCTTGATTCTCAGTTAAAAGATGACAAAAACAAGATTTTAGAGGCTGATGAATTTATTAAGGAAAATTGTGATGGTGAATTATTGAGTTTTTGGGATAGATGTATTAATATATTTAAGTTAATTGAAACAGAAAGTATATCTAATTTTTTAATTTTTAATCAGTTTGTTGGTTTTGCAGAAAATTTTATATCTTCTTATCAAAACGAACATGATTTGGCAGATGTAACAATTTATTATTGCCAAAACAGCGAGATCTATGCAACAAATAATGTAGAGGTTAAAGGCAAAGGATGTTATAATACAAATATTAATGCTTTAAATGAAGTAATCTTCTCTAGTAGTTCAGGAGTTTTTAGAGGAGGACAGATATTTGCTAAAAAACGTATTAAAGCTGGAGAAGTAGGTTCACATGCAGGAATAAAAACTATATTAAAAACTTCAACCAATAGTATAATAGAGGCTAGTGTAGTTTATCAGAATACTATTTTAACTTTTGGAGATTCTTATTATAGGATAGAATACCCCTGTAAAAACCTTAAAGCCTATGTGCAGAAAGGAGAAATTATAGTAGAAAAATTAAAGTTATAGAGGTGTATAAAGAATGGGAAAGGAAAGGAAAATAGTCGTTTTTAATGTTGACGGCGAAGAATTTGCAGCTGAAATATCTCAGGTTGAAAGAATACTGGGATATATTGAGCCAGTTAAAATTCCAGAATCTCCCCCTTATCTTAAGGGAATTATAAAATATGAAGGAGGTATAATTCCTATTATAGATCTTAAAAAAAGATTTAATTTAAGCAATACAGGAGCAAAATCAGAACAAAAAATAATTGTAGTAAAAAATGGTGAGAATAAGTCAGGATTTATAGTAGATAATGTAACGGAAGTTACGGATATTTATGAAGATGCGATCCAAGGAGCGCCAGATATAGTAAAGGGTATTTCAAATAAATATATAAATAGCATTATAAAAATAAATCAAAGATTAATTATTTTAATTGATACAGAAAATATACTTTCTAAAGAAGAAATACTTTCTTTAAATTCAATAATGCAGCAGTAAATGGAGAGATACTATGGAGGTAAAAAAAGAGATAAAGGTAGGAATAGGTGATTTGAATATTGCATCTCCGCCAGACAGGCTTATAACATTGGGGCTTGGTTCTTGTGTTGGGATTGCGTTACTTGATAATGTAAATAAGGTAGCAGGTCTTGCACATATAATGCTTCCAGATAGTACTGGCTTTACAAATCAAAGCAATCCAATGAAATTTGCTGACAAGGCAATACCTATGCTTGTTGAAAAATTAAAGCAGAATGGAGCAGATTGCAGATATCTTAAAGCTAAAATTGCAGGTGGGGCCAGTATGTTTTCCTTTCCAGATAAAAATCCAACGATGGATATAGGAGCAAGGAATGGAACAGCTGTAAAAAAAGTGCTTCAAGAAATGAAAATACCAATTCTATCAGAGGATTTAGGAGGGAGTTCAGGAAGAACGATGATAGTAGAATCAGATACGATGAAAGTTTATATAAGAACTGTTGGCAGAGAAATAAAGGAGTTGTAATGTAATGGAAAAAATCAAAGTTCTTGTAGTAGATGATTCGGCGTTTATGAGGAAAATGATTTCTGATATGATAAATAGTCAATCAGATATGCAAGCTATAGATACAGCAAAGGATGGTGAAGATGCAATAATAAAAGCTAAAAAGCTGATGCCTAATGTTGTAACACTTGATGTTGAAATGCCTAAAATGAATGGTCTTGAAGCTTTAAATGAGTTAAAAAAAATAGACGGATTGCAGGTTATAATGCTTAGTAGCCAAACTTTTGAAGGATCTCAGGCAACGATTGAAGCTTTATATAATGGTGCTTTTGATTTTATACAAAAACCATCAGGGCCGATATCTCTTGATATTGAAAAAGTAAAAAATGAACTTTGTGAAAAAATAAGATGTGCACAAAAGTCCAAAACAAAATTTTGGGAAACAAGTTCAATTAAAATGCAAACTAAAAAAGAAAATATTACAAATTCTATATCTAACAATTTTATAAAGCAAAGGGATGTAAATTTGAAAAAGCCTGCTAAAATTGATGTTGTTGTCATAGGAGCATCAACGGGAGGGCCTAGAGTTTTATATGATGTAATTACAAAACTTCCTAGTGATTTAGGTGTTCCTGTGCTTGTTGTTCAGCATATGCCTCAAGGATTTACAAATGCTTTTGCCGAAAGATTGAATAAAAATAGTGTGCTTAATGTTGTTGAGGCAAAGGATGGGGAATATATACAAAAAAACAATGTATATATTGCACCAGGAGGTTATCATATGCTTGTTAAAGACGGAAAGCTTTATCTTGATTCATCTGCACCTATACATGGAGTAAAACCTGCAGTTGATAAGCTTTTTATATCGGCAGCAGAATATTATAAAGGCAACATATTGTGCTGTATTTTTACAGGTATGGGTAAAGATGGTGCTGATGGGATTAAAGTTATAAAGTCTTTAGGAGGATATATAATAGCGCAGGATGAAGGAACTTCTGTTGTCTATGGGATGCCTAAGGCGGCCGTAGAAACAGGATGTGTAGATGAAGTTCTTCCTGACTATAAGATAGCTGATGAGATAATAGGCTTAGTTAGGAGGTGAAATATGTGGATTTTTCTAAAATAGATAGTTTTGTTTTGAAAGAATATGGTCTTGACCTTAAAGCATATAAATCAAAGCAACTTATAAGAAGAATTGAGAGCTTTATGTCAAGAGTTGGGGCAAAGGATGAAGAGGATTTTATACAGATTCTTAAAAAAGATTCTGTGGTAAATAAAAAATTTAAAGATCATCTTACAATTAACGTATCAGAGTTTTTTAGAAATAAGGATATGTTTTTAGAATTAGAAAGAAAAATAAGAGATATTTTAAAGCCAGATAGAAATACATTAAAAATATGGAGTGCAGCTTGTTCTATCGGTGCAGAACCTTATACTCTTGCGATGATAATGGATAGATTAACCCCCAACAAAAAGCATGATATACTAGCGACGGATATAGATTCAACAATACTTGAAGTTGCAAAGAAAGGTGTTTATACAAAAAGTGAGGTTAAAAATGTTGACAAAGAATTAATAGAAAAATATTTTAAAATAGAAAATGAAAATTATATTATAAGTGATAATATAAAACAAAAAGTTAGATTTAAAAAACATGACTTAATTCTTGACAATTATGAAAATAATTTTGATGTTATAGTTTGTAGAAATGTTGTTATTTATTTTACTCAGGAAACTAAAGATAAAATATATAAAAAATTTTTTGAGGCGATGAAACCTGGTGCTCTTTTGTTTGTTGGAGCAACAGAGAGCATATTTAATTATAGAGAACTTGGCTTTGAAAAAGCAGGAACATTTATTTACCAAAAACCGGGGGTGAAGTAATATGGATATGTCCCAATATCTTGATATGTTTCTTGAAGAATCAGCTGAAAATCTTCAATATCTTAATGATGGAATATTAGCCCTTGAAAAAAATCCTGAAGAAAAAGAAACTATTAATTCCATATTCAGAGCTGCCCATACTTTAAAAGGTATGGCTGGAAGTATGGGATTTTCAGACATTGCAGAGCTCACTCATAAGATGGAAAATGTTCTTGATAAATTTAGGAAGGATGAATTAAATGTCACATCGGATGTAGTAAGCGTGCTTTTTAAATGCTTAGATGCTCTTGAAAATATGGTAAATGCTATTCAAGAAGGTAGCGATGAAAAATTTGATACAAAAGAAATAATTGAAATGCTTGAAAATATTCAATCAGGAAAACCTGTTGATGCTAAAAAAGTATCAGAAGAAAAAAATGTTTCTGGTTATGACTTAAACGATTATGATAAAGAAATAATCAAGCAGGCACAAGAAAAAAATTATAATGTATATAAAATTGATACAACTTTATATAAAGATTGTGTTTTAAAATCATCAAGAGCCTTTTTAGTATATAAGACTTTAGAGGAAAATGGGGAATTAATTAAAACAATTCCTTCTACTGAAGACTTAGAACAGGAAAATTTCGATAGAAGCTTTACTATAATGCTTATTACAGAAAAAAACAGCGATGAAATAAAAAACATTGTAATGAATATTTCAGAAATAGAAAAAGTTGAGGTTACTGAACTTAATATTGAAGCAACTGCAGAGGCAGCGCCAGCAGCTGAAATAAAAACTCAAACTGTACCTGTTGAAAATGCAAATGTTAATGTTAATGGTAATGGAAATATTAATAGTAATAATAGTAATGTTAAAACTGATAAAGAAGAAGACAAAACAAATAGGAAAGCTCATCAGTCAATAAGAGTTGATCTTGAAAGACTTGATAAATTTATGAATCTTGTTGGTGAGCTTGTAATGCACCGAACAAGATTAGAGCAAATAAGCACTGATTTAAAGATGACTGAACTTCATGAAACTCTTGAGCAGGTTGGAAGAATAACATCGGATCTACAGGATCTGGTTATGAAAGTCAGGATGCTTCCAATTGAAAGAGTATTTAATAGATTTCCTAGAACTGTAAGGGATCTTTCAAAGGAGTTAAATAAAGAAATTGAACTTATAATAGAGGGAGAAGATACTGAACTTGACAGGACAGTTATAGATGAAATTGGGGAGCCTATAATGCATCTTATAAGGAATTCTGCAGATCATGGAATTGAACCTGTTGAAGAAAGAGTTAAAAAAGGCAAAAACCCCAAGGGTATTATAAAGCTTATGGCATATCAAGAAGGAAACAAAGCAGTTATTCGAGTTGAAGATGATGGAAAGGGTCTTGATATTGAAAAAATTAAAAATAAAGCTAAGAAGTTGGGAATAGAAGTTGAAGGAATGAGTGAAGCAGATATCAAGAACCTCATATTTATGCAAGGGTTTAGTACAAGCGATAAAATTACTGATGTATCTGGAAGAGGAGTTGGAATGGATGTTGTAAAAACAAAAATTTCATCTCTTGGAGGTACTGTAGATGTAATAAGCGAAGCAGGTAAAGGTACAGCTTTTGTAATAAGGCTTCCATTAACGCTTTCTATAATTCAAGCTCTTCTTGTAAAAATTGGAGGAGAAACCTTTGCAATATCTCTTGGATTTATAGAAAAAGTTCTAACTATGGATGTTGAAGATATTAAAAAGACAAATAAAAAAGATGTTATTATATATAGAGATAACATTATTCCAATAGTTAAACTTTCAAATAAATTAAATATTGAAGATGAAAATACAAAACAGAAATATATAGTTATTGTAAAGGTTGGTGAAAAAACAGCAGGGCTTTTAGTTGATTCGCTTTTAGGACAGCAGGAAATAGTAATTAAGCCAATGGGAAGAACACTTCAGAATTTAAAAGAATATGTGGGCGCTACAATACTTGGAGATGGACTTGTAACTTTAATATTAAACATTGCAGCCTTTGTGTAAAGTAGGTGGGTGGTATTTTGGAAAACGATTTAAATGAAATCCAAATTGATGCTTTAAGAGAAGTTGGAAATATTGGAGCAGGAAATGCAGCAACAGTCTTGTCCCAAATGCTTAATAAAAAAATAGATATGACAGTTCCCAAAGTTGATATTCTTCCCTTTGAAAATATGGTTGAACAAATGGGACGAGAAGAGGATATGGTAACTGCTGTTATGCTCAAGGTGTTTGGTGATGCGCCTGGTAATATACTTTTTGTTATGAATGAAGAAACGGCAAAAAGTATGACTGATATGCTTCTTTCAGGATATGGAGAAGTTCCTGAAGAAATGCGCTATTCTGCATATCAGGAGATAGGAAATATATTAGGGAATTCTTATATAAATGCAATATGCAGGCTTACAGGTCTTAGCATGTTAACATCAGTTCCTGCTATTGCGATTGATATGCTTGGAGCAGTTCTTAGTAGTTCTTTTATTGATGCAGAGCAATATAGCGATTATGTTTTAGCAATTGATACAAATTTTATTCAAGATGGGATAGAAAAAGGAACTAACTTTTTCTTTATTCCAAAACCCGGTTCATTAAAAACAATTCTTAAAAATCTTGGATTATAATAAAGGAGGATTTTAAAATGCCAAAGGTACTTATTGTTGATGATGCAGCATTTATGAGAATGATGTTAAAGGACATACTAACAAAAAATGGTTTTGAGGTTGTTGGAGAAGCTCCCAATGGTTTAAAAGGGGTTGAAATGTATAAAGCTGAAAAGCCAGACGTTGTTACGATGGATATTACTATGCCAGAGATGGATGGAATCGAGGCAGTTAAGCAAATAAAAGCCATTGACCCTAATGCTAAAATTATAATGTGTTCTGCTATGGGTCAGCAGGCAATGGTAATGGAAGCAATAAAATCTGGAGCAAGAGATTTTATTGTAAAGCCTTTTCAGCCTGAAAGAGTACTTGAAGCATTGAAAAAAGTACTTGGATAGAGGTGATATAATGCAGATTGTTATATTTAATTTGGGGAATGAAAAGTATGCTCTTACAACAGACATAGTGCATGGAATAGAAAAAATGATGAGCATAACAAAAGTTCCCACAGCACCTTATTATGTTAAAGGGCTTACAAATTTAAGAGGTAGCATAATAACCATAATAGACTTAAAAACTTTTTTAAATATAGAACATAAAGGGCAGGAACAAAATATAATTGTAGTTGAAATTAGGGATGAGAGAGTAGGCTTTATAGTAGATGGTGTTGATGAGGTAGTCGAAATATCTGATGATATGATAGAAAAAGTTGATGATAATACAGGGTTTGTAAAAGGAGCTGTAAATTTTGATAAATACATTGTAACTCTTTTAGAGGGAGAGGCGCTTATTAATAGATAAGGGGGGATAGTATGGGTGAAGTATTATCTCAAAATGAAATAGATGCCCTTCTGTCAGCCCTATCATCAGGGGAATTGAATATAGAAGAACACAGCACAGAGGAAAAACAAAAGGTTAGGAAATACGATTTTAAAAGACCTAATAAATTTTCAAAGGAACATATAAGAACCATTGAAATGGTTCATGATAATTTTGCAAGATTAGCAGCTAATTATCTTACAGCACATTTAAGAAGCTCTGTACAGATTAATGTTATTTCTACTGAGCAGATTACCTTTGAGGAATTTATACATTCAATTCCTAATCCGACTATACTTATAAGTTTTTTCCTTGAGCCGTTTACAGGGCTAATGCTATTTGAATCAGGACCTCAGTTTGTGTTTCAAGTAGTCGATATATTGTTTGGAGGAAATGGAAAGAATATAATAAAGATTCGAGAATTTACTGATATAGAAAAGAATATAATGAAAAAAATAGATTTAAAGCTTCTTGAAAACTTAAAAATGGCTTGGGAAGATATATTGGATGTATCGGTTAAATTTGAGAATCTAGAAACAAATCCAGTATTAAATCAGGTTATGGCACCTAATGAATCTGTTGTTCTTGTTACTATGTCTGTCGAAATAGGAAATAATCAAAGCTTTTTAAATATGTGTATACCATACATTTCAGTAGAAAAATATATAGATAAGTTAATAATTCAATATAAAACTTCAATTACAGAAAAAGATGACATTGAAATTAGAAACAAAATGGAAAACAATTTAATGGGGGTTAAGGTTAATACCTTTGCAGAACTTGGAAAGAGCATAATTACCGTTGAAGATTTTTTAAGTTTAAATGTAGGGGATTGTATACCAATTAATAGAAAATTAAATGAATCTATAGATTTTTATATTGAAAATGCCCCCCATTTTAAAGTTTATCCTGGAACCATAGGTAAAAAAATTGGTGTTCAGGTTTCAAAAATAATAGATAAGGATGTGGAAGATAATGCATGATGGTTTGCTTTCTCAAGAAGAGATAGACGCATTACTTGGAAATGGAAATAAACCCTCATCCTCTCCTCTTTCAGAAACAGATAAAGATCTTTTGGGGGAGATTGGAAATATATCCATGGGTTCGGCTTCAACGGCGCTTTCGACAATTCTAGGTAAAATGGTTAATATAACTACTCCAAAAGTTAGTATTACAACAATAAATAAACTTAAGGAGAATTTTGAAGTTCCAATAGTTTCGCTTGAAGTTTCATATACTGAGAACTTAAAGGGTTCTAATATTTTACTTATGAAAATAACTGATGCAGCTATAATTGCTGATATTATGATGGGAGGAACAGGAGAGGACGTTAACAGAACGCTTACAGAAATAGAGATAAGTGCAGTATCTGAAGCTATGAATCAAATGGTAGGTTCAGCTGCTACATCTTTGTCGACGATGCTTAATTTTTCTGTTAATATATCTCCTCCAACGGCAAGGATATGGGATGAGTCATCTCAAACTCTTTCAGATAACGTAGATCCTAATGAGGATTTAGTTGAAATAGCATTTAGAATGACTATTGAAAATCTTTTAGATAGTCAGATAATGCTTCTTTTCTCAATAGAAACAGCAAAAATAATTGTAGATAAGATGACGGGACAGTCAAGTCAAGAGCCTATACCACAAAATGAAGAAGTTGCTTTTAGTCAATCTTCAGGTATAGAAAATATATCACAAAGCAATGTTATAGAGCAAAAGCCGATTACAGAAGAAACACCAGTTAATGTACAAAAGGCAAAATTTTCACCATTGACGCCTCTTTCAAACAAAGAAAAGCAGAATATAGATTTAATACTTGATGTTCCTCTTGAAATTTCTGTTGTTTTAGGAAGATCCAAAAAGACAATAAAGGAGATATTAGAAATGGGGCCTGGTTCTCTAGTTGAGCTTGATAAATTAACTGAAGAACCAGTTGAGATACTCGTAAATGGCAAAAGAGTTGCTCATGGAGAAGTTGTTGTTATTGATGAGAATTTTGGTGTTAGAATAACAAATATAATAAGTAATATCGATAGAGTAAAGAGTCTGCAGGAAAAATAACTTGCAGACTCTTTATAAAGTTTAAAAAAAAATATACGATACTATAAATATGAGTGGTACCTTTGTATTTGGAGGGATATTATGAAAGTTAATAATAATATAAGTAGAGTTTTAAATATTTATTCTAAAAATTTTAATGAAAAGAATGAAAAGGTAAATAATACTAATAAAAAAGATACTATTGAGATATCAGCAAAGGGAAGAGAACTTCAAAGATATATAGAATTTGCAAAGAATATAGAACTTAAAAATAATAGAGCAGAAGAGATAAAAAAACTTTATGATAATGGATATTACAGTAGCAATGCAGATAAAATTGCATCGAGTATTATTGAGTATATGAAGGAAAGTGATGTTTAATGGATATTAAAGAAATAGTAAAAAAACAAACAGAGTTATTAAAAGAACTTGATGCTTTATTAAATGAAGAAAGGGACGTTTTAATTAATGACAAAGCTGTTGAACTTCCAAATTTAATTGAAAAGAAAAAGGAAATTTCAAAAAATATAGTTGAAATTGAAAAAGTAAGGTTAAATATTTATGGAGATAAAACAGCGCAGGAACTTTCAAGTGAAGGAATTATTAATAAAGAAGATGTAAAAGCTCTTCAATCCCTGGTAGAAGTTATAAAACAAAAGCAAGAAACTAATTTAGCTTTGACTAAGCAGTCTCTTTATTATATAAGACTTATAACTTCAGCCCTTAATCCAAATAATAAGGTAGTAACTTATAAAAGTAGCGGAAGAGTAGACGATGTTAAATCTTTAAACATTTTTACTACTAAAGTTTAGGAGGTTAAATATGAGCGGACTTTTTAGCACCTTCAATATATCTAAAAGAGGTATGCAGGCACAGCAGACTTCACTTCATGTTGTATCTCATAACATAGCGAATGCTAATACGGAAGGATTTTCAGTGCAAAGAGCTAATCTTAAAACTACTCAGCCCTTTGG
>JAOADY010000042.1 GCA_026417075.1 Caloramator sp. | reverse complement strand
AAAGGAATTACACAATTAGAATTAGCGAATATATTAGGCATCACTCCTCAAAATATTTCTTATTACGAAAAAGGTCGTGAACCTAATTATGAAATTTTATCCAAACTTGCCGATTATTTCGGTGTTACAACGGACTATTTGATAGGTAAAAGCGATTTTAGGACATGGGAAGAGGAACGAAATGCGGTTAATTATGGCTCTTTGCTTAAAAAGGCAGAAAATAATACAGAACTAAAAATTATGATATTAGATTCTATAAATCAATTTTTGGAATTACTTGACCTGCTATTTTATACTAAAAACATTGAAGAAAATAAGGAACTGAAAAAAAAGTTATTTTATGAAAACCATAAAATTATTAACCATATTGCTATGAAATTACATTCGTTCAGAGTAATATTTATCGCAAATGATAATATTGATAAAAAAATAAAATTATATCAAAAAAGTAAACATGATATTATTAGGGCAATTGATAAACTATTAATAAATTTTTTAATAGAGGATAATCATTTTAACGATAAAGATATTCAAATACAAAGTATTGATGACAAAGACGATGAATAGAAGTTAAATGTTTTAGACGGTGAAAATATAGGAAATAGCGACATTTTAGACGGCGAAAATATCGGAGAAAGTGCACAAAGTAAAGTAAAGAAAAGTAAAGAAAATAATAATATATTATTATCCACTGATGAACAAAATACAGACAAATAACAGGTTAATTTAAAAGACATAATTTGCTCGTCCAAAATTTGGAGGACTAAAATTATTATCCCATATACGGGTAAACTCAATTTTGAGTTGGCTAATAGGTATCTCAATTTGAGATAGGTTGAACATAAAGAGTATTTCCAACTTGGTAATATCTTTAACAAAAATTATGCTCCTCGCTACGGTGCGAAGTGCAATTATCATGTTTTAGTTATTCGCATTGCTGCGAAGTATCATTAGCAACTAACTATTCGCAGTGCTGCGAAGAGTTAATTAGCATCTAACTATGGATAGGGGTATAAAAAAATTTTTATCTTAGTTCTGCGAACCGTGCGGCAGACTTTCGCTTTAAAAAAATTCCCTAAATGAACAATTAAAGGGACAAAGTTAATTAGTTTTATTTTAAATAATCTCCTCAATTTTGAGGAAATTAATTTTAAGAGGTGTTATAAATGCCTAAGAAAAGAGGAAACAACGAAGGGACTATATATAGACGACCTAACGGGCTTTGGTGTGCTCAGATAACCTTAGGAAGGGACGATAACGGGAAATTAAAAAGAATGACCTTCTATGGAAAGACAAGACAAGAAGTATCAGAAAAGGTTAATAAAGCTTTAACTTCATATTCAGCTGGTGTTTTAGTTGAACCTTCACAAATAACATTAGGAAATTGGCTTAATACATGGCTGTTTGAGTATAAAAAAGGCAGTTTAAGACCTTCAACGCTACAAAGTTATGAATACCTTATAAGATACCATATAAGCCCGTCACTGGGACACTACAAGTTAAAGGAATTACGTCCTGAACATCTTCAAGTAATGTATAACACTAAGCTAAACGAAGGCTTATCAGCTAAAACAATTAAGAACATGCACAATGTAATTAACGCTGCACTTAAACAAGCCGTAAAAAATAATATAACCGCCCGTAACATTGCAGAGGCGGCTATATTACCTAAACAAACCAAAAAGGAAATTAGAGTTTTAACACTTGAAGAACAGGACAAATTTATTAAAGCCCTTGAAGGCGAACGACTTAAACTTGCTTTTATTTTAGCACTTTCAACAGGACTTAGGCAAGGTGAATTATTGGCTTTAACATGGGATAATATAGACTTTAAAGAAGGTACTTTAACAGTTAAAAAGTCCATAAAAAGGGTTAAAAACTTTGATAAAAACATAAAAAAGAATACGGTTTTAATATTTCAAGAACCTAAAACATCCTCTGGTCTTAGAGTTGTTCCTATTCCTCCCGCTGTACTTGAAGAACTTAAAGAACATAGAAAGGGACAACTTCAAGAAAAGCTTAAAGCAGGTGAAGTTTACGAAGATAATAATTTAATCTTTGCAACTGAACTTGGTCGCCCTCTTGAACATAGCAGCTTATTAAGGGCTTTTTACAGGGTAATTAAAAAAGCGGATATTGATATAAACTTTCATGCTCTGCGTCATACCTACGCTACAAGGCTTTTAGAAATGAATGAACATCCTAAGGTAGTACAGGAAATATTAGGACATAAAGACATTACAACGACATTAAACATTTATTCTCATGTTATGCCTGAGGTTAAAAAAGCGGCAGCATTAAAGATTAATCATCTGTTTGAGAATAACAAGAATACAAAGTCTAACTAATTGTTTAATAAAGCAATAAATAATGATATAATAATATATAAAGTCCTCGGAGGTGTTTAATAATGGATAATCAATCCCTTTTATCTGCAATAGAGGAATTGCTCGATAAAAAGCTTGAACCGATTAATAACGACATTAGAGGAATTAAAGACGATATTAACGGTATGAAGGAAGAAATATCAAACATAAATCAAAAAATAGACGCCGTATATGAACAAGTGGCAAGCCTTACAGAGTTCAAAACTGATATTAACAATAAACTTGATTATACAGTTCAAAAAATTGACCGTATAAATGAAGATATGCTAACACTTGAAGAAATAACTTCTAAGAATTGGAATGATATAACTAAACTTAAAAGAACCGCTGTTTAAGCTAAGCCGAAAATCAGGCTTAGTTTTTTTATGCCATATTGCAGTCAATATTTTATACCCCACCCCCCTATATAATACCCTGTGAGGTTTTCGAAGGTGGGACGCTCGGTCTTTTTATCTTTATCCACTATTTCAACATGGGGGGGATGTCGTAAAATACGACTCCCTTTACTTAATCCAAAATTGGATTGAGTTATTACCTCAGAACAACAAAATTCATAGCTCCTAAATTAAACCTTAAACAATCCAAAATTGGATTCGTTAATTTTACTTAAACAGTATCATGTTTTTATGCCTGTACCTTAAATTTAAAATCAATTTTAAGTCGTCCTCACCAATGTACAGCCTTTGTCTGTTAGGTATGAAATTATAAAAAGGTACTAAGGTACTATCCCAACATTTTCCCCCTTAAAAATTGCTTATATACAACATATCTTTTTGATTTAAAATCGATTTTAATTATTACCTCAATCCCATAATGTTTTCTTGCATCATAAAATATAGTTTTCCGATTTAAAATCGTAAAAGCAAAAAATAAAAAAAGCAGGTATGAATTTTATCCTGCATTTTTTGGGTTGCAGTACGGTTGCAGTACTAAGACCATTTTTTGAAATACCACAATCGCCGCAAGCCTTGAAAAATCTGGTGCACCTGACACGATTCGAACGTGCGACACACGGTTTAGGAAACCGTTGCTCTATCCTGCTGAGCTACAGGTGCATATTTAGAACACTTATAATTATATTAATTTATTTTTATATTGTCAATGTTATATGAAGGAATTTTGTAATAGATTATTCTAATATTTCTTATTTTTTCTGCTATTATATCCTCAATAATACAGCTATTTGCATACTAAAAATCTAAAATATATATCTTTAGGATACAAGTATAAAAACTTTTTAATATTTAAAAGCCAATAATAGTAGAAAACCGCATTATTGGCTTTGTTATAAAATATATTTTCATTTTTATCACTTACAGCATTAAATTTTAAATATGCTGCTTTATATATATTCTTTTCCTATTACTTCGCCTTCAATTCCAATTGTCACAACTTTTATTGGTATATTAACACCAGACTTATCTCGTGCAATTTTTGCCGCCATTGAAATTCCTCCACAGCAAGGAACCTGCATCCTAAGAACCGTCATACTTTCTAAATCATTTTCTCTAATAATCTCCTCAAGTTTTTCAGTGTAAAACTCAATATCATCAAGCTTTGGACAGCCTACAACCACTGCCTTGTCTTTAAGGTAATCATTATGATAGTTGCCATAAGCAAAAGGAACGCAGGTTGCAGTTATTAAAAGGTCTGCATTTTTAAAGTAAGGTGCATTTGGTGGAACAAGGGTAAGCTGTACAGGCCACTGTCTTAATTTTGATGTTACTTTTACATCTGATTTATCCTCTACACTCCTGTTTATCTGCCTCATCTGGCTTCCAGGGCACCCTGTATGATGCATATGTGCATGTGCTTTTTTTGCATCATCCTTTTTCCCTAAATGCTCCTTAACAGCCTCTTCATCAAACTCTGCTGCTTCCCTCTCTATAATTTTTATTGCATCCTTTGGGCAGTGTCCAAGGCATGCCCCAAGTCCATCGCAATAGGTATCGCTAACAAGCCTTGCCTTTCCATCGATAATCTGAATAGCTCCTTCTGCGCAGTTTGGAACGCATAGACCGCAGCCATCGCACTTTTCTTCATCTATATGAACAATCTTTCTCTTTGCCATATAAATCCTCCTCCCAAATTTAATATAAATTAATTATAAACTAAATACAACAGTTAAAAGCATTTTAAATCTTTCCTTTGCATACACTGCATGGGGAATATTTGCAGGCATTACAATAGTTTGCCCCTTATTTAAAAGAAATTTTTCACTCCCAATTGTAACCTCACAAGTTCCATCTATAACATAAACCATAGCATCGCCTGGAGCAGAATGAGTACTTACCTCTTCCCCCTTATCAAAGGCAAACATGGTAATGCTTAAAGGTTTCCCTTGGCATAATGTTCTGCTTATAACCTTGCCTTCATCATAATCAACAAGGGATTCTAAATCGAGCACCTTTGCAAAGTCTATATTCTTTAAGAAATTTTGTACCTGCATAGTAAAACTCCTTTCATTTAATATTAAAGGGTATCTTCAGGGTAAAACTCTTATATGCTGTTTTACCCTGAAGCTTATATATATACTTTCTCTTAACCGGATAATTTTTATTCTTAATTATCTTAGCATCTTTTCTAAGTCAGCCTTTGCATCACCGCTTATAAGGTTAAGATTAAAATTATTTACAAGAACATCTACAACCTGAGGTGATAAAAATTCTGGCGCCTTAGGCCCTATATATATATTCTTAACTCCGAGGCTGAAAAGTCCAAGAAGTATTGCAACAGCCTTTTGCTCAAACCAAGAAAGAACTATAGTTAAAGGCAAATCATTTACTGTGCAGTTAAATGCTTCAGATAGAGCCATGGCAATCTTAACAGCAGAAATGGAGTTGTTGCACTGACCAAGATCAATATATCTTGGAATATTTGTACCAGGTACTGTTCCATAATCAACATCGTTAAATCTAAACTTTCCACAGGAAGTTGTAAGAAGCACGCAATCCTTTGGAAGTGAAGTTGCAAGCTCTCTATAATAATCTCTTCCCTTAGTTGGAGCATCACAGCCTGCTATCGTAAAGAATCTTCTTATCTTTCCTGTCTTTACTGCATCTATTATTTCAGGCGCTAAACTTAAAACTGTGCTGTGGTGGAATCCTGTAATCAATGTCTTATCTGACTTAACATCAGCTTCTTTAAGAGAAAGTGCCTTTTCTATAATAGGAGTAAAGTCATCATTTTCAATTTTAGCAACTCCCTCAAGCCCTGTTACATCGTAAGTATATATTCTATCTTTATAAGTTCCATTTAAAATAGGCATTACACAGTTTGTTGTAACAAGTATTGCTCCTGGGAACTCTTCAAATACCTTCCTTTGGTCATACCATGCCTTCCCTACATTTCCCTTAAGATGTGAGAATTTTTTAAGCTCAGGGTATCCATGGGCTGGGAGCATCTCTGAATGTGTATAAATATTTATTCCTTTTCCCTCAGTCTGCTCTAAAAGCTTTCTTAAAGCATAAAGATTGTGGCCTGTTACAAGTATTGCATGTCCCTCAACCTTATCCTCTGATACAACAACCGGAGTTGGAATACCAAGATAATCTGTATGTGCCTTATCTAAAAGCTCCATAACCTTAACCGTTGCACTTCCAACCTTAAGAGCCATGTTTATATTATCCTCAAGATTAAAATTAACATTTGTAAGAGTTGTATATAAAGCCTCCTGAGTTATGGCATCAACTTCAGGATCTGTATATCCAAGCTGTCTTGCATGAACTGCATAGGCAGCAACACCTTTAAGTCCAAGTATTATAGTATCCTGAAGGCTTGCAATTGTTGGGTTCTTACCGCACACTCCAAACTTTGTACATCCTCCCTTTGGCGTTTGCTCACATTGATAGCAGAACATATCCATTTGAATTCCTCCTTTAAATTAGAACTTTTCTTTACTTTACGATTAGATTATAATAAATTCTAAGGTTAAACTCGGTAACCGATGTTACCATATAAAAGGAGAAATCTTTATGATTATACAAGATTTTATTAAAGAGCTTAAAAACTCCGATTTGTTTAAAGAATATGATGATAAAAGCATTATAGAGATATTTAAGGGTTTAAATTATAAGATAGCAGAATATGAGGATGAAGATGTTATATTCCTTGAGAATGAAGAATGCAGAAACTTAAGTCTAATATTAAAGGGAGGAGTTAGAATACAAAAGATAGACTCTTTAGGCAGAGTTTTAACTGTTGCTGAATTTTATGCCTTTGACATCTTTGGTGAAAATCTTATATTCGGCAGCAGGGATAAATATCCTATGACTGTAGTTTCAAATGGCAGCTCTATTATTTTGCACATTGATAAGCAGTCCGTCATAAAGCTTTGCCTTGAAAATCAAAAGTTTCACCTTGAATTTTTAAAAACGATTTCAAATAAAGCAATAGTTTTAAGCACAAAACTTAAGGAAGTTACTTTAAAGACTATAAGGCAAAGAATCTGTGAATATCTTTTATGGCAATATTCAATTCAAAAAAGCAATACAATATTTATCGGAATGTCTAAAAAAGAATGGGCAGATAAGATAGGAGTTCAAAGGCCGTCATTATCAAGAGAACTTATAAAGATGAAAGAGGAAAATTTAATAGATTACGATAAAGATACAGTAACGATTAAAAACATAGATGAAATTGAAAATTATATTATTTAAACGATAGAAAAAAGCCCCTCGCTTTTATAGCTGAGAGGTTTTTTATCATTTTTATAACACTTTATTTTAGTACTCCCATCCTATTGAAAGGAAACAGAGTAAATATGGCTTTACCTTCTATTTTATCAGCTTTTATATAACTGTACTGCCAATATCTGCTGTCCAAAGAATTAGGCCTGTTATCCCCAAGGAAAAAATATTCTCCGGAAGGTACTACAAAGGTTTCTGAACTTGTATAATCATCTTTGTTAAAAACATAAGGCTCATTATATTTTTTACCGTTTATATAAACTGTTCCATTCTTAATATCTATCCTATCCCCCGGAAGACCTATAAGCCTTTTTACAAGCCTTTCTCTAAGTTCATCAGAATAAAACACAACTATATCTCCTCTTTTTAATTTTTCAGGATGATAAACCCTCGTTACAAATATTCTATCCTGAACTTTAATCGTAGGATACATCGACTCTGTAGGAACTAATATCTTGAAAAACAAATATTTATTTATAGCGAGGGCAATTATAAAAGCTATCACTATAGGTATTACCCATTCTTTAACAAAAACCTTTATACTATTCAAAGTCTTTCCTCCTTTAAAGCAAAATACTATATAAACTATGGTATCATTATTTTTAAATTTTTGCATTAAAAATTTACCAACAAATTAATAATTCATATTTTATTAAAACAATATTCCAAGATTCAACATATAATATCATATAAATTCCACACAAAATAAAGTAAGGTGAGAGGCTATGCTTAATTTTAAACCCCTTTCAATCCATGATAGAGCATTGTTTGAAAAATATACCAGACCTTATAAATTTTTCACCTGCGATTTTTCCTTTATAGACTTATACATGTGGAGGAGTTTATTTGATGTGAGATACTGTATTTATGATGATGTGCTTATAATTAGAAAAAAAGAGTTAGACGGTTCATACTATTTCCTCCAGCCAATAGGATATAGAATAGATAATCTTGATAAAATATTGAATGAACTAAAAAAATATAAAACTGGAGAGTATCTGATAAAATATGCTGAATCATCATTTATAAAGGATTTAACAACGCTTTTTCCCGATAAGTATATTATAAAAGAAGATAAGGACAACTTCGATTATATATATGATACTAAGAAGCTAATTTCCCTTTCTGGCAATTCCCTTTCTAAAAAAAGAAACAACTATAATCATTTCATAAAAAATAATGACTATAAAGTAAAACTTTACGATAAAAGCCTTATAAGAGACTGCATATATATAGAAGAAAACTGGTATAAAAAATGCCCTAAACTATCTTTCCTTTCCAATGAAACCGAAGCCGTATATGATATACTTTTAAATTTTTCAGTTTTTAACTTTCAATGCATGATCATATATGTTTATAATGAGCCCTGTGCTTTTTCGATTGGAGAGATACTAAATAAAAACATGGCATTAATTCACATTGAAAAAGCCGATAGAAGCATCAGAGGACTTTACAACTTTATAAATAAATGCTTTGCAGAAACCTTTTACAAAGATATTCCTTATATAAACCGTGAAGAAGATTTAGGAATAGAAAACCTCAGAAAAGCAAAGCTCTCCTACAATCCAATATATCTTGAACCAAAGTATCTTATAAAATAAGAGCTGCAATAGCAGCTCTAAGCCAATTGAGCCTTCATAGGAAGGCTCAATTGCATACAAAGTATTCAATTCTGTCAATGTCAACGCCGACATAAACCCATCTTCCCCCATTCCATCTCCATCCTGCTATAGAATGCCTTCCAACAAAAGTTAAATATATCCAAAAGGCTCTTCCGTTTCTAAGCCATATATAGGTAAATCTAAATAGACATCTTCTAATTGCTCTTGGATCAACCGCTCCAAAGTTCTGTGTCTTGGGCTTTGAAGGAGTTGCTAAAGGCGGCATATTCTTTGGAGGGCCTGCAGGTGATGGATTAAAGGGAAACTGGCGATTATCATCGGATCTCATGTTTAAATCTTCCTGCATTTCATATCCCATTCCAAACTGCCCAATTGCATATGCGAATGGGACTTCATAAAATTCAAAATCCATAATTTCTCCCCTTAAAATAATTTCATTACATAATATGAATTAGGAGAGAAAAAAGTTAATATTTTTATTCATTTTTACCGCAGCATTTTTTATATTTCTTGCCGCTTCCACAGGGGCAAGGATCGTTTCTTCCTATTTTATTCTCCTTTACAACTGTATGATCAATGTTATACTGTTTTCTTATTTCCTTTCTCTTTTCTAAAGTTAGTATATTATCCCATGATTTTAACTCATAAAGCCAGCTTGCTTTAGCATCTATCATGTTATAATAAAGCTTTTCAAAATTTATATCCAGTTTTATACTTGAATCTTCCTCAAGGCTTTCAAGCTCAAGCATTTCATTTAAACTCGTGTTTATTCCCTGAAGGAATCCTAAAACCTCTTCACAGCTTAAACCATACTTTTCTCCAAATCCTTTGACTGTTGTCTCTATAATATTTGTTTTGTTTTTAAGTATATCATCATAGATGTCCATTTCTTTTTTTAAGTATTCTTCCCAAAACTTATCATATTCTTCCTGCGTCCTTGGCGCTGATGCAATGTCTTCCCATTTTTTAAATAAGCTCATATCTATTCCCCTTTTCTTATAATATTCCTTTGATATTATATCATCTTTTTTATGTTATAACTATTTTTTTATAATCAAATAAAAAAAGCATTTCATATAATGATATAGTAAAACAAAATATGAGGTGATTTAATGTTAAACTTTCCCTTTAACGAATGCTGCGACTGTCCATTTTACAGGATGAAACCAGAAATATCCTACGTAAGAATTCTTCATGCATCTCCCAATTCACCTGCTGTCGATGTATATGCCAATGATAAACTTATCGCTAAAAATCTTTCTTATAGAAACTTTACCCAATATATAGGAGTTCCTGTTGGAGAATACAAGGTAAAGGTTTTTAGAGCGGGTACAACACAAAACCCAATAATAGACACAAGCCTTGAACTGCCCGGCTCATCTGCTTTTACAGTTGCTGCAATTGGTATGCTGCCAAATATAAGCCTTTTCCCAATTGTTGAGCATAAGAAACCTCTAAGCCCTGATAAATTATACCTTAGATTTGCCCACCTGTCTCCCGATGCACCTGCTGTTGATATCGTAACTGCTGACGGCACTAAGCTTTTTGAGGATATATCCTACAAGGAAGTTGCAGATTATATAGAAATAAGTCCCGGTACCTATTCAGTAAATGTTAATGTAGCAGGTACAAACAAAACCGTTTTAACTATACCTAATATAAGACTTTTACCAAATAGATTTTATACTATATATGCAATTGGCCTTGTAGGAGGGAAGCCTTCTCTTCAAGTGCTGATTCCTCTTGATGGTGCATCATATTTGAGGGAATAGAAATCTATTCCCTTTCAAATTGTTTTTCAATATAAAAGTAAAATTTATAAATATAAAAAACAAACTTTCACATCACTTTTATAATCTTTATGCTACTTCATGCTTTTGATTTAAATTTCTTATTTCAAATAGCAAAAATACTGCCGTAATAAGGGAAGACAAGAAATCTGATACAGGTCCTGCAAGCCAAACGCCCTTTAATTTAAACATCCTTGGAAGTATAAATAAAAGAGGTATAAGAATAATTACCTGCCTTGAAAGGCTTAAAAACATAGAATGTTTTGGTTTTCCCACCGCTTGAAAATAATTTGCGCTTACAATTTGAAAGCCTACAATAGGGAACATAGATAAAAATATTCTTAATCCATTTGAACCTATTTTTATAAGCTCCTTATCTGTTTTATTAAATATACTTATAATAGCAACAGGGAAAAGCTGAACCATAACAAATCCCAAAGTACAAATAGCAGTAGCCCCAAGAATGGCAAGTTTTAAAGTAAGTTTTACTCTATCATATTTTTGTGCTCCGTAGTTATAACCTATAATAGGCTGTGAACCTTGATTTATACCAAATATAGGCATTAAAATCAGCATAGACACACTATTTATAATTCCCATAGCAGCAACTGCTATATCTCCTCCATATTCAACAAGACTTTTATTTAAAATAATAGTAACAATACTTGCAGCTATCTGCATAGAAAAGGGAGATATACCAATTGAAAATATCGAAAGAACAACATTTTTTTTAAGCTTTAAATTTTTTCTATGGATTTTAAGCATACTTTTTTTGCTGAAAAAATATGATAAAACCCATATAGCGCTTAACGCTTGAGAAATTATTGTTGCAATAGCTGCCCCTTTTATACCCATATGGAATACAAAAATAAAAACAGGGTCAAGTATCGTATTTGTTATAGCTCCTATAAGCATTGTAAACATTGCAGTTCTTGGATTAGCATCTGCCCTTATTAAATTATTCATACCAAAACCTACACTTTGAAAGGTAACGCCTAACAATATTATAGTTATATAATCCTGTGCATACTTTATTACAGCATCCCCCGCTCCAAAGCTTATTAAAATCCTTTTCTCAAAAAACAATCCAAAAATCATAATAAGCAGAGAAATTATTATAAGAAGTGTAAGTGCATTCCCAACTATTTCCTCTGCGGCATCATATCTTTTTTGTCCAAGTCTTATGGATACAAGAGCTGCACCCCCGATTCCAACAAGCATTCCAAAGGCCATTATAACCGTAGTTATTGGAAAAGTTATAGCAATACCTGATATAGCAAGAGAGCCTACTCCCTGCCCTACGAATATTCTATCTACAATATTATAAAGAGCATTAACAAGCATACCCACAATCGCAGGTATTGAAAATTTTAAAAGAAGTTTTCCTATTTTTTCTTCACCAAGCTGTTTTGATCTATCCATATAATCCTCCTGTCATTAATAAAGTTTTCTCAACTATTCTCAGATGAAGGAAATAAATTTTTATCATCATATATCTCAAGGCATCTCATAAATAAAGCTGCTATAAGTACAACCCCTCCAAGTATAATCCAGCCCTGTTCAATACTTATATATGAAAGCACCTTTCCCATTCCCATAGGCCCTAATGTATAGCCAAGGCCTAAAATCATAGGAAGAACTGCATTCATCCTTCCTATATGAGATATAGGTGTGTGATTTGCAATAAATGGAGCTGTATTAATTGAAAGAACTACCTCTCCTATTGTAAATATAAAGGTTGAAACAAAAAAGAAAGGAAGAGTTTCAATAAGCCCAAGCATTCCAAATCCTACTGCATACAAAAGTCCACCATAAAACATACATCTTATATTTTTTGCTTTTTCTGTGAGTTTTGTCATTATTGGAGTAAAAATCATAACGATAAGCCCGTTAAAACTTGCTATAAAACCGTAATATTTAGGACCCATTTCTTTAAAATTTTGACTTGTTTGCATTGGAAGCATAAAAGACCACTGTGAATATACGAAATTATATCCAAATATTATTAAAGCAAAATAAAGAAGTACTGGTCTTCTTAAAAGCACCGAAACAACTGAACCTTCTTCTCTTTTTTCAAGGACTCTTTTTTCATCATGTATATCCTGTTTTGTAAGATCTATTGTTTCTTTAACATATATTCCTACAAGTATAAGGGATATTATAGTAGTTGCCGCATCTCCAATAAATACAATTGAAAGATGTTTTTCAAATAAAAATCCTCCTATAATTGGGCCTACTGCAAACCCTATATTCCATCCCATATATACAAGAGAATAAGCTCCTTTTCTGTTTTCAGGTGTTGTAAGATCTGCAAGAAGAGCGTCATAGGCTGGAGATGATATTGCATGGCAAGCTGCTGCTGCCATAATGACATACATCATATTTATACTTGGTTTCATAAATCCACATATTATATACATTAATGTACCAAGAAATCCAAATACCATTATTAATTTCTTTCTTCCAATTGTATCAGTAAGCTTTCCACCTATTATTGATACAGGCATAAGTATAAATCCTGCAAGACTTATATATGCTCCCGCCTCCGATTTTGTAAGACCAATCTTTTGAGTAAGTATCAAAGTCATAAGGGGCATTACAAAACTTCCTAGGGAGTTAACTATTCTTGATATAAATATAATATATATTTCCTTTGGAAGATTCTTATAGGGATTAAAAAGATTCGATATTTTTTTTATATTATCACCTCCAGTCTTATAAAAATTTTACACGCATCAATTAAATATATTTATTCATCTAAAAAATTTTAACAACTAGCCTAAAATAAAAAGCTATAGATGATACAGCCATCTACAGCATTAATTTTTATATTTTATCTAAAAACCCCTTTCCTTTGACTAATGTCAATTATATAGTAATATGAAATTTTTGTCAACAAATCCGAATCGTTAAATAATTATTTTAATTGAAAATAAAATCTTATCTGTTATAATTATTTTAATATTCGAACTACGGGAGGAAAATATGGAAAAGATAAAAAAATTTTTGCTTAATTTAGTTGGAGAGATTTATATCCCTGAATGTGCCTCCTTAAAATATAAAAAAATTCTTCATATAAGCGATACTCCAACGGTTATATATGAAAGCATAATAAGGCTTATTAAAAATACAAATCCTGATATTTTAATACACACTGGAGATGTTGCTGATGATATAAAACTTCAGATGGCACCTCAGCTAATTAATAGCTACAGAGTTAAAGTTACAAGATTTTTATCATCCATTACCCCCTATGTAAAAGACAGAATTATAATCGTTCCCGGGAATCATGATAACATTGAAATTTTAAAATCAATAAATTCAATTGAAATAATGAATGAAGGAAGTATATTAAATATCAATGGAATAAACTTTGGACTATCTCATGATTACCATGGTCTTCCAAAGAAATGCGATTTGTATCTATATGGTCATGACAAATTTATGACGGATAAAAAAGAATATTTGAATGGTATATATAATATTAATATAATATATATAGAAGATATGAATATAATCAAACTAAGTTATCCATCTGGAACAGATGCACATAGAACAAGAAAAAAGAAAATGGGAATTTAGGAGGATTTTTATGTTTTCACTTGTTAGAACAGGTCCAAAGCTTATAGTTCTTGGAAGCGATAGTGTTTGTGAATTATCAAACTTCTTAATCGATAGTTTAAAGGGTATTTCTGTAGATTTAGATGAGGCTCTTGAAATATCTCAAGAAGATAACACTATAATATTCATAACTGACCCTTTAAAGAAAATTGCCCGCCTTAAAGATGTTAAGTCAATAGTTTTGGTGCCTGAAAGATCCGATTATCTTTTCTCTTCAATATTAAATTATAAAGCATATTCCTATATTAAAGATTCTCATATCGCCCCTGGAACTTTAATTATGAGAGTTTTAGGTAATTCCGAAAGAATAATAGAAAGCATAAAACAATGCTATGACGGGAAAATAATGTCTATAGAAAAATGTCTCGATGAGGGTATATCTAATCAGACTATTTTAAGCTTTACTGAGAAGCCCATAAACAAAAAGCTTAATCTAAAGGATTTTAAAGATGAGCACATGCTTATTAATATGCCTTCTCATATTCTCCACAAAAGGCTTATGAGCCAGTCATTAAGATTTTTAAACGAAGGACTTGAAGGAAAAGACTGGTATGATCTTCAAATAAGGATATACGATAGGTACAGCAAATACCGCCTTCATTATGAAAGACTTTCCGTAGTCCTTGACAGCCTCGAATCAGGACTTATACTTGGTGAATCCTATGCAAAGGATTACCCGAGATTTTTAATGAGCGTTCTTGTGTATCAAATAAGGCTCTTTACTTTAATAAATCCTATTGAAATTAAAAAGATGCTTTTATCTATGGAGTATCTTGAAGATGGTACAAGAATTTGCGATTTAGATCTTATTTATAAAGGTAAAAAGGTTGACTGGGTTGAAACTATAGATTCTTCGACTAAAGGCTTTACAAGGCAGCAACTTGGTATAAAGTTCAGAGAAGAAACTTTTAGTAAGTTATCAATGGAATATATAGAAAAGATTAAAAAATATGACGAGGAAATTATTAAAAGCAGGGATTAAAATATATTTAAGCCCGTAATACTTTACTTTAGTATTACGGGCTTTATTTTCATTATAAAAATAATAATTTTTTAAAATAATTTTGTAATATTTGAAGCTGTACAGCAGTTTAAGTTATTTTCTTGTTTCTCATACCCTGTATTAAAAAAATCATAAGTCCAATTGCAGCTATTATGTCTCCTATACTTATAACATAATGTCTAAGATAAGTTTTAGGTATAATATCACCTAAAATCCAAAGCCTTGTACTTTCATTTTGAATAACATAAAGCCCCTCAGCTGATGCTTTAACAGAATCAATTGAAGGTGCAAGCCCTGCTACAACGGCTGCTTTTGCACTGACAGGCATTGCTCCTCTGTTTGAAAATATCGCAAAAGCATTTAATAAAAATCCAAACCCCATAATCAAAATAAATTTATTTTCCCTATTAAAATATATAAATAAAAATATAAGTGCGTATTCAATAATATAAATCGAAGTTGTTAAATAACCTCTCGATAATGTTCCCCTTCTCACAAGAGAAAATAAAATAAATTCAAGCGCAAATGCTCCAATTGCTAAATATATATTTTTTAATTTAACCTTTTCGAGATTTTTAAGGCTTCCTTTTAAAATATATCCAATTATAATTCCAATAATTAAAGCTTCAAAAAACATAATTTTACCTCACACTGTTTTGCTTTTAATTTTTAAAAAAGCATTAACTATATCGGGATGAAATTGAGTTCCACTGTTTCTAACAAGTTCATCTTTTATTTCTTCCCAAGGCAGAGCCTTTCTGTATACTCTGTCCGTTGACATAGCATCTACTGCATCAGCAAGCTGAAGTATAAAAACATCCTTTCCAAGATCCTCTGCCTTTTTACCCCATGGATATCCTTTCCCATCGTATCTTTCGTGATGATATCTTACAAGATGGGGTATATCCCCAAGATCCTTGATATCCTTTATAATATTGTAGCCTACTTCCGGATGTGTTTTTATTAAATTATATTCTTCATCTGTAAGTTTGCCAGGCTTATTTAAAATACCATCATTAATTCCTATTTTGCCTACATCATGAAGATAAGACGCTATTATTAGCTGCTCTATTCTACTTTCGCTATAACCAAGTTCCCTTGCTATATCTTCTACTATCTTGGCAACATTTCTCGAATGTCCTTCGGTATACTCATCCCTCGCTTCTATAGCATGCATTAATGCTATAACCGTTTCTATGTATTTTGTTTTTGTTTCTATATATAAAGAATATATGTACCTTGCAAGAAGAACAGGAATCATTAAAATCAATATCCCTACAATATTGTATTTTTTGTAAAGGTAAGCAAGTAAATATCCAAAGGGCGCCATGGCTATTATGTTTAAAAGACCAAATTTAAAAGTGTTTATAAATTCCTGAAGGATGTTGTTGTTTGATAATGCATACATAAGAATAGACATTATTAAACAATTAACAGCTAAAAATACAATAATAAAAGCAGATATTTGTAAAAAATCAAGTATGAATATATTATTACTAAAAAAATAGTGAATAAAGCTATTATAGGCAATGAATGAACAGTATATTGATATTGCCATATTAGATACATTAAATAATGTTATATATATTGGTGTGTTGAAAACATGTATATATCTATCATTTTTCTTATAAATTCTAAATGCAAGTCCAAGAGATGTTATTACTATCGACCAAAAGGTTCCAAATAAAATAAAAGAAGCAAAGGTAATCACAAACCCTGAACTAATTCTAATCTTTTTAAAGCCAACAGAAAGGGATTCAGTTATTATTGACAATATAATAAAAAAAACAATGCTAATTAATTCTATATCTATTTTAAAATATTTATATGAATTATAAAAACAATATGTTGCAATTATATATAAAACTGAAAGATATATTATAAGTTTTTTATTTTTCATATTTTACCTCCATTATTACAAAAGGCCGATTAACTCATATTATATTCCCCATGAAAAATTTGATCCACCTGCAAGAACAAGTGTTAAAAGAGCAATCAATAATGGTAAATACTTTTTCACAGCAATTCCCCCTTTATACGTGTTCACAGGGCTTCGCTATAACCTGTGTCAAATTCTCCGCTAAAGGAAGGTTAATCGGCCTTTTTTTGGCTATAAAGTTATTCTTTGTATGCGCCTGTTTATTGCATCAAGTGTTGCCTTTGCTATTGTTTCATTTATATCCTTTTTAATAATCGCAGATCCTACGAGAGTTTCCTCGTTTCCGTCAAGCATTGCATTA
This sequence comes from Caloramator sp., assembly GCA_026417075.1. Taxonomy (GTDB): domain Bacteria; phylum Bacillota; class Clostridia; order Clostridiales; family Caloramatoraceae; genus Caloramator_B. The sequence continues at coordinate 14,496 of JAOADY010000042.1, read as the reverse complement.
ACTAAAACTGTGGCTATATTGGTATTATTGCTCGAATTTATTATTACATCCTGAATATCAAATATGTAAGCTTGTCCTAAAATTTGCTCAACAGTTTTTACAGTTGCTATTGCAACGATTTTTTTCCTGTTTGCTGCTGTATTTATTCCTATTTCTTTTGTTGAGTATTCATTTTCATCATAAAAAAGACTTACACTACATTCGATAACATTATCCTTTGAAATAACCGATACACCACTAAGTCTTATTCTCTTTAAGACTATATAATCTTCACTTTGTATTGCAGCAATACTAATTTTGTTTTTATCTATTTTATAATCAAATTGAGTATATAAAATAGACTCAACATCTCTAACTATTTGCTTTGGAGAGCGAATATTATTTGCAAGAATATGAACCTCCGTTATTTCATCACCCTCTAAAACAACCTTAGAATTAATAATTCCCTCTATTTTATTCAAACTTCCCTGAATCATGTTTATATCCATACTAATCCCTCTTTAACCAGATTTGCTTATATAATAACATATTTTTACATAACCTACAATTTATTTTATAAAATAATTTTAAAAAATCAATATTATTTACCTTTATTCTGTATTATTTTTCTTATAAATGGAACTTTTATACTAATAGCACTCTCTGGACATAACTCCTGACAACAGTAACACCTTATACACTTTTTATAATTATGAACAGGGGGTTTTTTCTTATCATCTTTTTTCCAATTGACAGCCTTAGGTTCAACAGGACACATATTTACACATATACCGCATTTAACACATTTATCTTTATCTATATAAGGTTTTGGAACAAGAAAATTCCTTAAATGTCCACCTATAAAATTTAAAGGTTTAAAGGGTGTAATAGGTGATCTGTTTACAACAAAATTTTTATCATAAAACTGATTTATATCATCTCCAACCAGCTCTATTTCATTTTCTATGTAAGTTCCAAGCCCCATTTCTTTTCCAAACTTTATAGTCGGAACAAATTCAGGATTAACGTTAACTATTCTGCACACAATGCTGTCAAGGGCAACAGGATCTGAGGATATTAAAAGTATATTCATTTTCTTTGGTGTCCCTCCCCTTGGCCCGTTTCCTTCCATTGCATATATCCCGTCCATTATATAAAGCCTTGGCTTTAAAAATTTATTTAAATCAATAAGCATTTTTGCAAAATCGTATACATTAGGAAGCTTTACATGAAACTCACCTTTTAGCTTTCCTGGAATACATCCAAACTGATTTTTAACTGCACCGGTTAATTTTGTAAGACCATGGGTTTTAAGCTTTGGAAGGCTTATAATCCCATCGCACTCTAAAACTCCCTTTGCAATAGTAAACCTTTTATTCTGTATTCCTTCTTTAAAGGTAACTTCCTCACCACTATTGAAATCTGCAAATTTTATATCAAGCTCTTTAGCAATTTCTTCGATTCCACACTTTTTCGCAGCGAATTCAGGTGTTTGAAGGGCAGGAGAATCACCATAGGATAAAATCGCTCCACTTTCTTTCAAAATCTCTGCAGTAGCTTTAAAAACTACAGGATGTGTAGTAATACATTTTTCAGGGGGCTCTCCTGTAAGCATATTGGGCTTTAAAAGTATTCTCTCCCCTTCTTTAACAAAACTTCTCAATCCCCCAATAAGCTCTATTCCTCTTTTAACACACTTTTTTACTTTATCATAATCGTAGCTATCACATCTAATAATTGCAACCTTTGCCATACCTACACCTCTAAAAATAAATTATTATATATTATAACTATTTTAACACACTTTATTTCCACATTGTAACAGAGGCCGCCTGCATATTTTGCATATTTTAGTGAAGGATAGCATATAAGTCAGCATTGAGGACAAGCTGAGGGACAGTTACTTATTTTATTAATTTTATAAACAATACACTAAAAATGATTTAATGTATGAATTTGAGATAAAAGTTTAAGAAGCTCTTGTTCATCAAAGGAATTAGAAATGTATTAAAATTACGTTTAATAAGTAACTGTCCTTTCGTGCATGTCTTATTTATTTTTTCTCGGTTTGTCCTAATTGTATCTAATTTAGATACAATAAATAACTGTCCCTCTTTTCTCATACAAAACAATTTGTCACATTTTATCGAAACTTCATATATTATACTAAAGAAAACTGCGAGGTGATAATATGTTTAGAACCTTTGCCATATATGTTGCAAATATGAACTCTAATACTGTAAGCGTAATCGATACTACAAGCGATAAAATTTTAGCAACTATAAGCGTTGGAAGTTCTCCTTATAATATAGCCAAAACATCAAATGGAAAATACGTTTTTTCATTGAATTCAGGAGATGGAACTATAAGCATGATAGAAACGATGACAAACAGCGTTATTGCTACTATAAACGTTGGAAGTTTTCCTATTGCAGGAATTGTATCATTAGATGACAGATATTTATATGTTGCATGCAGGGATAGTGAAATGATCGCTGTCGTAGATATCAATTTAAAAACTGTTATAGGAAATATAGTATTAAATCAAAAACCTGTTAAAATGGAAATGTCTCCCGATGGCAGAAAAATTTTTGCTTTATGTATAAATTCCCTTTCAATACCTGTAATAGATACAGAAACTAATACAATTATTAAAAGAATATCTCTCCCTGGAACTTCCTTTTATACTCCAACAGATTTCAAAATATCTCCAGACGGGAAAAAAGCTTTCTTTATAAGCTTTCAAAGACCTGCAATAGTTGGAATAGATGCCGAAAACCTAACCGTTGTTGATCCTATAATAACCTTTTCCTCAGGAGTTTTAAATCCAACATCTGTTTCTATTTCTCCTGACAACAATTATGTTTTTGTAACTGGAGTAAGCAAAAATACAGGAATCGTAATGAGAATTAAAGAAACTCTTCCAACAAAAATATTAACAACAAAAATCGTATATGCAGTTCCTTATAAATCGATTATAACTTATGACAGCAGCAAGCTTATAGCTCTTAATAATATATCGGGAAGCATAACAATATTTGATACAAATAATCTTGATAAATATACAAACCAGTATCTTGGAGGGGCATTAACGGATATAGTATTAACCCCAAATTCAAAATATGCCTATATAACTAATCAGCCATTAAAAGCCTTAATAAAGATGGATATAACAAATAAAGTTCCTCTTATAGCATTGCCAATAGGCGATTTCCCAATATCAAGCCAAGGATTATATATCGATATTCCTACTCCGCCTTCAATGAAACTTTTAAGACCTCTTTTTAAAATTACAGAGCCTTTTGATTTATCAAAAGACGCATCTTTAACATTAGATATTAATCCCTCCCTTGTTATGGATCCTGAGGGAAGTATATTTGGAACAATAACAGATACTACAGATTATCCAATAGCAAACGCTGCAGTAAAAGTCATAGATCCTGATAACCACACTATTAATTTTGACTATACGGATTCACGTGGTAAATTTATGTTCAGACTATTACCCTCCCAAAGATACTACCTTGTTGTTGTATCTCCTGACTCTCTTCTTTCTAAAATTTTGCCATTCTCTTTAAATTCAGGAGAACAAAAAAATATCGATATTAAACTTGAAAATGCTCAAATATCATCTCTCGGAGTGCTTCTTGGAGAGATAATAGATGATAATATGCAGGGAATTGCAAATGGTGTTGCAAACCTTTATATGAAAACCGATAATGATGAAATTTTTTTCAGCCATGGCTATTCAGGAATAAGAGGAAATTATAGAATATCCTATATCCCAAAAGGAATATATACTTTAAGGCTTCAAGTTCCAGGATATATTCCCTATGAAACGTTATTAATATTTGATAGAGATTATCTTGTTGCTGTAAACACCTTAAGGCTTACAAAAGATACTTCAAATCCAAGCGGAAAAATATCTGGAAGAGTAATATATAATAACTCTCCGATTCCAAATTCTCTTCTTGAACTTTATAAAAAAGATGGAGAATCCTATATAACTGTTTCAATAACTTCTAGCAATGAAAATGGATATTATGAATTCAAAAACCTTCCAGCAGGAATCTATTTTATTGAATGTAAAAAACTTATAGAAAGTCAAATATAAAGAGTGCCAAAAGGCACTCTTTATATTGTAATGCTCTTTGTTGATTTGATTTTGTAATCTCCCTGTGGAACCTTTGTAAAAAGATAAACCCCTTCATCGTTAGTCCTTGTAACTGCAATAGGCGTAAGACTCCCATCTGCTTCAACCTTATATAAAACTACATCCGCATCTGGTATCGGAACGTTGTTATCATCAGTAATAACACCGCTGATTGTACCCTTTGAAGCCTGAGGATCAACATTAAGGGTTGCTACAACCTTTGCAATTGTAGAATCCGCACTTATTATAACAGATGTTGCAACTGGTATATAACCAAGTGCACTTATTCTTATTATATAACTTCCTTTTTGCAAATCCCTGAAGGTAAACTGCCCGAATTCATTTGTATAGGTTACAGCAATTAATGTTTCATGTCCAAGTTCATCAACTTTATAAAGATTAACAATCGCTCCTTTTACAACATGAGGCGGTGTCTGATTATCCCTTACATCGCCAGCAATAATAGACAAAAGCGCATCGGGATCCCTTGTTAAAATAAAGTTCTTTTCAACCTGTTGCCTTGGAAGGAGTGCAAAGGGAAGTTGCTCAGCGAGCAGATACCCATCTGCCTGGGCATATATATGGTACTCCGGCCCTGGAGGGAAGGGAGATATTATATAACTTCCATCTGATCCTGTAACAGTATGAGCAAGGGGGTTATGATCCTTATCCATAATCTTTATTGTTGCACCGACTACTGGGTTCCCCTGGGTATCCTTAACCGTTCCAAAAATCGTTCCTGCATTAAGATTAGGATTAGGTTTTAAACTCAAATCAAGCCTTATCTCCTGACCAAGTTCAGAAAGTGACTTTTTTATAGATTGACCAAGTTCATACTGATCCTGTATGACTCCTGCCATATTATAACCTCCTTTTTAATTTTCTAATATATATTATGAAATTCGACATTATTTGTGAAATAAAACAATAATATCCTTATAAGTTACATTAAAATAAAAAAAAGCATATTATATCTTAGAAAGTGGAGGCGATATTATGGCTTTTGATATAGAAAAACTTGAAATATCTCTATATCCTCAAAATATCCCAATTGTTATTGGAAAATATAAAAAAATAATAATAAATATAAAAAATAAAAATACTTTAGATTGGGGTTATAACATTTCTATAAGTTTGAATTTAGCTGACGGACTTTTATTATATTCAAGCGATATACCTTATTCAAACTATAAAATAAGCTCCGATGGATTAAGTACGATAGAATGGATAAATATTAAAGATATTGCCCCTAATGAAACTGATTTTAGTTTCAATATAGAAATAAAATGCAATGAAAATTTCAAAAACGGGAATATTATACCCTTTGATCATGTTTTTTCAAACTGCAGCATTAAAACTACTATAGATACAAAACCAAGAGGTAGTTTTGATATAGGAAATGAAAAATTAAATAAAATAATAAATATATATCCTTATGCTGTAAGGTATTCAATAGATATACAAATGCCTTATAAAATGCTAAAGGGAGCCGGGTTTAATCCTAAAGTTTCAGATTATGCCTATCCTTTTAGCTGCAACATAACAATAGATAACAATACAAGAGAATCTACTTTAGTCAATATAAAATTTACGGCAGGAAATGGTCTTAGATATTTAGGAAATTTAGCCACATCAGGTTTTGATAAAAATAAATTCTTAAACCCATTAATATTTTATCCATCAGGAAATAATAATAATGTAAAACTTCAATGGTTTAATATAAATTTAAGCCAAGGCTCATTAAATAATATAAATTTTAATCTTGCTATATGGGATAGATACACAAAAGACGGCTCTGAAAACAAAGGAGATATTATAACTCATGAAAGCACAATAACATCAACCATAGAAGGTTTTGGTCAATATAACCTTCAAAGTTCCTTTGATATTAAAGCTATGGATATTATAATCGATAAAATTTCTGATAAATATATAGTAGATGCGGATGATATTTTAACAGATACACTAAACTTAAAAGTAAATCAGTATCATGATATAGACTCTGTTCTTATAACAGATTTTCTACCAGATGGTCAGGAATATTCAGGCTATATAGGAATAGAGCCTTCTGAAATATTTAAGGATAATATAACAGCAACAACAAAAATTATCTATAATCTTGGAAATCTTTCAGCTTTATCTTCTATAAGTCTTAATTTTAAAGCTAAAGTTTTAGCACATTATATTTCTACAATTTATCCTGTATCCAGTGGCGATGTTTTTATAAATAGCTGCAAAATTGAAGGTATAAATCACGATTTTAGTGTAAATGTATCAGATGTGTCCTCTATAAAACAAAGCATTAAAAAACCTTTTGTACAAAAAAGCATACTGAATTATTATTACAGAAATGATATAATAAAAAACATTTCATCACTATCACCCTTTGATAAAGTTGAATTCCTATTAACTTATGATGCAACATCTATAAAAGCTTATCAAAGGCAGATAAAAATTGATGACTTTTTCCCTAACCTTTTAGATATAGAAAATATTAATTTTCAATACGAAGGTTACGTACCTGAAGGTCTTGCACCCTATAAAATCGACCCCTACGGCTTAAGATGGGAATTAGGAGATGTTCCTAAAAACAGCTACTTTAAAGTTAGATTTATATGCTCGGTTTTAGATAAAGACTATTCACAATCCTTTAAGTTTAATCTTTTAAAAATGAGCGGAATAAATAAGGATAATCAATCCTACAGTAGCCGCTCCCAAGAAAAGCTTACCTTTGGAATTCCAAATATTACTTTAACTAAAACCGTTTCAGGATCTAATATAAATGCAATTAAAATAGGAGAAAAATATTCTTTTAATATAACAATATCGAATATGGAGTCTATATCTTTAAATGCAACGGATGCCTTCGATTTTGAAATTTTAGATAATTTATCTGAATATTTTAATCTTGATGTATCCTCAGTAAAAGTTACAGGAAGCGGTCAATATTTAGAGCCTGTAATAAATTCTTTATATATTAAAGTTCCAATTAAAAGACTTCTATTAAATGAAACCATAACTTTAAAATATGATGTAATAATTAATGAAAATTTAACTGCAGGATCAGTAATTACAAAAAACTGCACAAGCAGCTCCCCCTATTCGCAAGCCTTTAATCCTTCTATTCCTAATTTCAAATATGAAGGGCTTGATAAAACTTCTTCAATAACTTTAAAAGCTCAAAACGTTACAATAACAAAAAGCTATGACAACAATATTAAAATGGCAGGAAGCAACATAAACTATATCATAAATATAACCATACCAAAGGGTACAAAGGCATTAAACCTTTCAGTTTCAGATACTATACCACAAGGTCAAAGCTTTTTAGGAAACTACACAAGAAACGGTCAAATAATAGCTGTTACTCAAAGTGGAAATAAAATAACTTATCCTGAAGAATCTTTATTAGATGCTTCCTTATCATCCATTGCTATAGAATATGGATTTACAGCTACAATTACAGATACTTCCTATACTGCAGGACAGCTAATAACAAATCAAACTAACTCATCATCAGTTAAATGGAAAACCTTTGAGCAAAATACAATTACTAAAACATCAAGTAAAACTGTAGCTGTTAACAATCCAAATATAGTTCCTTCAATAATGCTTAAAAATATATCTTTAAACGACTTATCATTTTTATCTTCAACAAATATAAAGGATAATAATATAATAGATATCCAAATAACAGCATATAACAACAGCAATATAGGATCAAAAAATATAAATCTTGATGGAATATTGCCTGACATTTTAAATTTTATATCCTTCCTTTATATACAATCAGGAAGGGCAACTTATGATATGGAAAATAAAAAATGGATTTGGGAAATAGAAAGGTTAGATAAAGGTTCTTTTTCTATTCTTTTAATACGATGTAATGTCGCTAAAAATCTTTTATCTGGATACTCCGCAAAATTAAACTGTAGAGCTTTAAGCTATTTAAACGAAATAGGATACAGCAAAATATACGGTCCGTCTACTTCAAAGGATGCAGTATTATATGTTCCTGCAGATTTAAGTTTTACTCCTCATCTCCTTTATAAAACAAGTGAAAGCAGTGCCTACGTAATAGGATATAGAGGAGGATATACTTTAGTAGAATATAGCATCGTAAATAAAGGATATGGTATTGATAGCTTTAACCTTTCAATAACACCTTTTTCCTATTCTTATAGCATATTTGTAGATAGAAAAAAAATTGCAGATGTTCCTAAAGATACGCCTTTTTTGCAAAATATAACAGAACTTTCTAACATCCCATCTATGAGCTTAAAAAAACTATATCTTTCAATATATATACCTTTTAACACTCCTTTTGATAAAACCGAAGTATTTAATATGACATTAAGATCCCTATCAGTTTCAGATATATATAAAACCATAAAAACAACCCTATCAGACCCATAAAGTGGTGATTATATGTATAAAAAAACAGCAAAATCACAAAATAAAAAAATAAATTTTAAAGAAAACGAAATAAAAATTGATTTGCCTTTAAGAGAAGTTTCTTTTCCTAACAGGATTATAATAAAAGGGAAAATAATAGATGAAAATTTCAAACCGATAAAAAAAGCTTATATAAAAATAACTGACGAGAATTTCAATCCATTAAATCACACGAAAACAAATTGTCGTGGAGAGTTTTCTTTATATGTTTACAAGAATGAAAAATTAATTGTAAACGCAGAGCATAAAGGATTCTATACTTTTACAAGCAGAGTATATTTAAAAGATGAAAAAGAACTCCAAAACCTTTTAATCAAACTTTCAAGACTATCTCAAATTCAAAATATTATAAAAGGAAAATATATATGTTGCTTTAAACCTGTAAAAGAAACAGAGGTTGAACTGCAAAATACAAAAGATAAAAATATAAAATATATAACCTCAACAAACGATAAAGGCGTTTTCTTATTTAACAATATACCGTCTGGAAAATATATACTTTCCTTGATTTCAAATGACTACTGCTCCAAAAATATAAAAATATGTATATGCCTATATAAACAATTTTATAATATTGGAATAATCAATGCCAAAAGAAAAATAAAATTAGGCACTATAAACGGCGTAATTACTGATAAATCTGGAAATCCAATAGATAACGCATTAGTAGTCCTATTTGATGCTAAAAGGAATATCCCTATTTATTCAACCTATACAAATGAAAGAGGCGTATATCTTATTGGGGGAATTTTGCCGGGTAAATATTATATAATATCTCAAAAATAATCCTCTTTTATAATTTTTGTAAAAGAGGATTATTTTATGAATAATAAATCAAAATTTGGTAACTACTAACATATAAAGAATATATAATTTTACGAAAGTAGGGCGTATATGCTGAATTTTTTTAAAAACAAAAACATTAAAGAAACCAAAAATATACCTGAAAATCTTTCAAAATCTTTAGATCAAAACATAGAAATTTTCAAAAATATTTTCCATTCAGATGATACAGTAATATTTCGCAGTATAAAAAATCAATATGATACAAATTTTAAAGGCTGTATTATCTTTATATCTGGAATGGTAAACATTGAATCAATAAACTCCAATATAATAGAACCATTAATGAGAGTTAACTTAAAATACATAGAAAACAGTTTGGTTTTAAATACTTTAAAAAACAAAGTAATTTCCTCCTGTGAAGTTTTTGAAAGCGAAACAATCGATGAAATAACTATAAGTCTTTTTAACGGCAGCACTATTCTTCTTATTGAAGATAGTGAAAAAGCCCTTGTTATTTCTACAAAGGGATATGTAAAAAGAGCAATTATCGAACCTGATTCTGAAAGAGTTATAAGGGGACCAAGAGAAGGATTTACAGAAGAAATTTTAACAAATCTTTCCCTTGTAAGAAGAAGAATTAAAACACCAAATCTTAAATTTGAATTCATAAAAATAGGGAAAATAACTAAAACAAAGGTTTGTATATGTTATATCGACTCAATTGCCGATAATAGAATAATAAATGAGCTTTATAAAAGGCTTAACGACATTGACATAGATGGAATTCTCGACTCTGGTTATATTCAGGAAATTATAAAAGACAGCCCCTTTTCTCCCTTTAAAACTATAGGAAGCAGTGAAAGACCAGATTCTATAACTGCAAAACTTTTAGAAGGAAGAATTGCTGTCTTTGTTGACGGCTCTCCCTTGGTTTTAACTCTTCCCTATGTTTTTATAGAATATTTTCAATCAAACGAAGATTATTATTTGAATTATTATTATGCCTCCTTTAATAGGATATTAAGAGTTTTTGGTGCTTTTTTATCTGCAAGCGTTCCTGCAATTTATGTTGCTCTTATGACCTTTCATCAAGAATTAATACCTACACCTTTACTACTTAGCATTGCAACAGCAAGACAAAAAGTTCCATTCCCTACTATATTTGAAGTGTTAGGGCTTTTACTTATTTTTGAAATTGTAAGAGAAACAGGCTCAAGACTTCCTGCTACAATAGGTCAGACAATAAGCATTGTAGGAACATTAGTTATAGGTCAGGCCTCTGTTGAAGCAAGAATAATAAGTGCTCCTGTTATTATAATCGTAGCATTAACAGGCATTACAGAACTTTTAATTCCTAAACTTATGAGTGCCATGATAATAATACGTTTTATACTTATAATTCTCTCTTCAGTTCTTGGACTTTATGGTTATATATTCGGTACGATAGGTATCTTCATTCATTTATTTAGCCTCCGATCCTTTGGAGTACCCTATATGCTCGGATACGGCTCAATAAAACCACAGGACATAAAAGATACATTCATAAGGGCTCCCTGGTGGTATATGATAATGAGACCAAAACTTATTGCAAAAAAGAATTTTATAAGGCAGTCAAGAAAAAGTGAGGATAAATAGTTATGAAATTTAAAAAAGCCTTGCTTATATCATTAATATTTAATTGCTTTTTTTTATCAGGCTGCTGGAATTATAGAGAAATAGAACAATTTTCTATAGTTTCTGGATTTTCAATAGATAAATCCGAAAATATATATAATCTAACCTTTGAAGTTATCGAATCAGCTGGAGGCAGAGATAAAAAAACAAGTACAAAACTTATAAGTTCAGAGGGATTAACTATATTTGATGCAATAAGAAATATTATAAAATATCCAGGCAAAAAATTATATTTTAGCCATGCAAAGGTAGTTATAATCAGCAGTGAAGCAGCAAAGGAAGGCATAATTCCATTGCTTGATTTTATTAATCGTGACATAGAACCTAGATATAATACCAAAATCTTAATCTCTAAAAACATTGAAGCTGAAAAAATACTTGAAAATGGAGGAAATACTGAAATATTTTGTTATTCATTAGACGATATGCTTGATGCTCAAAAAAATTTATCAAATGCTCCAAAGGTCGAAGTGTGGGAATTCATTGATGATTTAGGTAAAATCGGTATTTCTCCAACTTTACCTACAATAACTTTAGAAAAGAAAAATAATAAAGTTATACCCAAAATTGAAGGTTCAGCTGTTTTTAAAGGAGATAAGCTTGTAGGTTACCTTAATGGATCAGAAACAAAATCTTTACTTTTTATAAAAAATAAAATTAAGGGAGGTCTTTTAACTAAAAAAATTGATATAGAAAATAATTATGCAAATATATCTCTTGAAATTTTTAATAATAAAACAAAGATAAAACCTAAAATTGAAAATAATAAATTGCTAATTGAAATTTCAACAGATACAGATGTTTCTATAGGAGAAATAAGCGGGAATATAGATTTTTCAAAAGAAGAGGAAAGAAAAAAAATAAAATCTTACTTTGAAGAAGATTTAGAAAACCAAATAAAAGATTTAATTAAAAAAGCCCAAACGGAATATGAAAGCGATATATTTGGATTTGGAAAGGTTATTAAAATAAAAATGCCTTCTTTATGGAAAGAAATTGAACCTAAATGGAAGGAACTTTTTAAAACAATTGATGTCAGCGTTAAATCAAATATAAATATTAAAAACACTGCCTTTACTTCAAATCCAATTAAAGCAGGTGATTAATTATGCTTTTTATGTGTACTATGGTTTACATTGCTTTTTTATTAATAGACTTTACTCCTGTTCTTAAAAGTAAAAACTTAAAAAATATAATATTATATTTATTAATAATAATAACCGCATATATATTTACCCTTTTAAAAGAGATAGGCATTAAAATACCAAGCATAGCAGATTTTTTAAAAGAAATAACTTTATTGATAGTTAATAGCTTTTTTAAGGGGGTAGGAACATTATGACCAAAGAAACTATTTCAGATAAGCAAGCTATTTCAATGATAGTTATGTTTATAATAGGAAGCAGCATAGTTTTTGGTGTTGGTTCTGAAGCTAAACAGGATATATGGCTTGCCATAATTATAGCACTTATTTGGGCTTTTATTATTATGTTTATTTATGTAAAAATTTACTCCCTATTCCCAGAAAAAAATCTATTTCAAATAATAGACTTTGTATTTGGAAAGTATATAGGAAAATTTATATCTCTTTTATATATTTGGTATTCCTTTCATCTTGGTGCATTAGTGCTTAATGATACTTTCCAATTTATTAAAGTTGTATCCTTCCCCGAAACTCCCGAATATATTCTATTGATATTTATGGGAACAGTTTGTATCTGGGCAGTAAAAGAAGGTATAGAAGTTTTATGTAGAATGTCATCTTTTTTTATAATCTTATTAATTATAATAATCATATTAGTATCCTCATTAAGCTTTTCTGTAATGAATATTAATAACCTTCGTCCTACCCTTTATAATGGAATTAATCCTGTACTTAACAGCGCCTTTGGTATATTTTCTTTCCCATTTGCAGAAACTGTTATATTTCTTGGTGTTTTTAATTTTGAAAAAAGTAAAAATAACCCTTTTAGAATTTATTATAGAGCACTTTTGTTTGGAGGAGCTATTATTTTTATACTTTCACTTAGAAACATATTAGTTTTAGGTAGCTCTTTTTTGGAATCTCTTTATTTTCCATCCTATACTACCGTAGAGCTTATTGAAATAGGAGAATTTCTACAAAGAATTGAAGTTGCAGTTTCTGTTGTTTTTCTATATGCCGCTTTTATAAAAATAAGTTCCTGTCTTCTTTGTTCTTGTAAAGGAATAGAAAATATTTTTAATCTTGATAGTTATAAAATTCTAGTGGCTCCTGTAGGTCTTTTAATGATGACATTCGCATGTAATATATATGAAAGTATAATGGAAATGATGGAATGGGCTTTTTTAGTATATAAATACTACGCCTTTCCATTTCAAGTTATTATTCCATTAATCATATTAATAATTGCAAAAATTAAAACTAAAAAACAATTAAAGTCTATTTAATATCTATCTTTAATAAAAAATCTTTAAAATATTTTTAAACCAAAGCTTAATTCTCCTCAAATTTTACTACAAAATATTCACATTGCTATAATTTTACTATTTTTTGTGTTATTTATGTTATTTTTATGTTAAAAAAAAATAATTCTATATATAAATGGCGAATTTAGTCGAAAATAAATATAGATAAAAATTAAATAATTTAAAATAATTTTGGGGGGAGTAAAATGCAATTACCAAAACTTAAAAGTGTAAAAGTTCTTATTTTAATTGCTATACTGCCAGTTTCTATTATAGCAATGATTATTATGACTACTATAAGTTATAAATCAGGTAAAACAATCATAGATAGGGAAATAGGTTATAAAATGAACGCAAAACTTGATTCAATCCAAAAAGATATAGAAAAAAGCCTTTCAAAGCACTCAAAACTTGTTGAAGCCCTTGCAAAAGGAACAGAATCTTCAGGTAGTGTAATGAGCAAAGAACATTATGAAAAATTATTAAAAGAGGTTTTATCTACTAACCCTGAAAGCTTTGGTGCTGGTATTTGGTATGAACCAAATAAATATAAAGAAGGAATAAAATATTTTGGACCCTACGTTTACCGCAAAGAAGGAAGTATTATTTACACCGATGAATATAGTAGCGAAAGCTATGATTATTTCAAATATGATTGGTATAAAATAGGTAAAACTATTCCTTCAGGGGTAGCCTGGTCAGAGGCATATTACGACGAAGTTGCAAAAACATCAATGATAACTGCGACCGTTCCTTTTTTTGATAATAATAAAAATTTTATAGGAGTTGCAACTGGGGACATAAGCCTTAACAGTCTACAAAAATCTATAAGCAATATAAAGATAGGAAATACGGGAAGTGCATTTTTAATAGATAAAAATGGAGTTTATATAGCAGATAAAGATTCAAGCAAAATAATGAAGAAAAAAATTACAGATGAGGCAAACACAGATTTTTCATCTAAAGCATCGGTTATGTTAACAAGTAAAGATGGTAATTTT
>JAOADY010000036.1 GCA_026417075.1 Caloramator sp. | reverse complement strand
TTAATGGAAGTTTAATATAGTTTTTACATTAAATCACAATTAGTTTTTGTGGTTTATTAAAGTACGCTTAAAAATAGGAGTTTTATAGTATTTTTTATTATTTTACATTTTATTTAGTTAATATTCTGTGGATAAATATTTTATTTAAATAAATTTTAATTGTGCAATTTGCTCGTAATATGTAAAAACATCTACTTTTTTTCATTTATTGTAGTCATTGAAAAAAATCTATTATCAAGATACTTTACCTTTATGCAACAACAGTTCTTTTAATATAATTTACCTATAGCCTTATGCATATGTAATGTGCGGCTATAGGTAAATTATATAATTAAATGTCTATTTTAACAAATAAATCAATTCATTAGATACATAGAAATTAATTTCTTGAAAATTTTCTAGTCATTAACTAAAGTAATAACAATTTGAAACTTTTTTAGTTTCAGTCAACTACTTTGCCATTGCAACAAATAATTAGACCCGCTGCTGATCCAAGAACTGGTTCCTCAAGATCTTCTAGATCTTGAAATAATATGAATTCAAATCCTTTTTCATTCATTACTTTCACCTCCTTTTCTTTATTTCATAAGAAAATCTTCTTTGAGCGATATATAAATATTCACAACTTTATATAATTATTATATACCAGTTTGTATATAATTGTAAATATGTTTAATTATTGAAAAATAATCATATATTTTCTTATTAATGAAAAATGAATTCCCCCAAAATGAAAGATTTTTCTCTAGTAAATCTAGAAATAAATCTCCTTTAAAAATCAAAATATCTTTAAGAAAGGATTAGAAATACATACACCAATAGAAACACTTTATAAAAAAGAATATAACAAAACACTAATTGTATAATTCTAAAAATTAATAGAAAAGCTATAAGAAATTAATGAGAAAGAAAATGTAAATAATAAGAATAAAATGGCATGAGTTTTTGTAATAACCTTAATTTATTCAAGTATATATGCATAGAAGTCGTGTTAAATCAAACCTTTAAAACATTTATAGAATGTTATAAAAATGCTTTTAAATACCTAATGTAATAAAGTAATGTATATTAACATGCCAAAACTTGAATATAGATTAAATCAATTCAAATACACAAAATATTTTTATTTCCTTCTCTTTCTTTTAATTCTTATAATTATCATATTTTCTATTATTTTAATTGTATTTGGATTTTGAATGCAATCATATTATATCTCTTCTGATAGTCTCTATTTATTTAATGGCAAACTTCAATACTTATACCACGTATTCTATCAGTAGGCATTATATTATTCAAAGTTTATTTTTCATTATAAAAACACTTTTTAAATTTTATAAATAAGCCTGTCATCTTCCACATCTATAACAACTCTTTGTCCTTCATGTATTGTACCTTTTATTATTTCCTTTGCAATCATGGTTTCAACATTCTTTTGTATATATCTTTTTAGAGGTCTTGCACCAAATACAACATCAAAGCCTTCCTGTGCTATAAGACTTAGTGCATTATCAGTTATATCAAGTTCTATATATTTTTCTCTGAGCCTATGTGCTACATCCTCAATAAAAATCTTTGCAATTCTTTTAATTGAATCTTCATTTAGTGGTTTAAATAGAACTATATCATCAACTCGGTTTAAAAATTCCGGTCTGAACTTAATTTTTAAAACTTCAAATACATCCTTATATATATCATCCATATCATTATTATTTTCTATTCCATTCTGAATTATGTCGCTTCCAATATTTGAAGTCATAATTATAATAGTATTTCTAAAATCTACAACTTTTCCGTGGCTGTCAGTAAGGCGGCCTTCATCAAGTATTTGAAGAAATATGTCAAAAACATCTTCATGTGCCTTTTCTATTTCATCAAACAGTACAACGCTGTAAGGCTTTCTTCTTACAGCCTCTGTAAGCTGTCCTCCCTGATCATATCCTACATATCCCGGAGGGGCACCTATAAGCCTTGATACAGAAAATTTTTCCATATATTCTGACATATCTATTCTAATAACATTTTCTTCGCTGTCAAACATACATTTCGAAAGAGTTTTTGCAAGTTCAGTCTTTCCAACTCCCGTCGGCCCTAAGAATATAAAGCTTCCAACAGGTCTTTTAGGATCTTTTATGCCTGCCCTTGCCCTTAATACTGCATTTACAACAAGCTCAACAGCTTCATCCTGCCCTACAACCCTTTTTTTGATGTTCTCTTCAAGGTTTAGAAGCTTTTGCTTTTCACCCTCAACAAGCCTTGATACTGGAATACCCGTCCATCTTGAAAGGATTTGTGCTATTTCCTCCTCTGTTACTTCTTCCTTTAAAAGAAGTTCATCCTTTTTCTGCTTTTCCTCAAGTTCCTTAAGCTTTTCCTGAAGCTCTGGTAGCTTACCGTACTTTATCTCAGCAAGCCTGTTTAAATCATATTCCCTTTCAGCCTTTTCCATCTCACCTTTTAATTTATCTATATTCTCCTTTATCTCCCTTATGTTTTTTATTTCTCTTTTCTCATTTTGATATTTTGCATTTAAACGGCTTTCTTTATCCTTTAAATTTGCAATTTCATTTTCTATAAAGTTAAGTCTTTCTAATGATACCTCATCATTTTCCTTTGATAGAGCCTTTTTTTCTATTTCAAGTTGCATTATCTTTCTATGAACCTCATCAAGTTCTGTAGGGAGACTGTCTATTTCTGTTCTAACCATAGCCCCTGCCTCATCTATAAGATCTATTGCTTTATCAGGAAGATATCTATCTGTTATATACCTGTGGGATAGTTTCGCTGCAGCAACTATTGCACTGTCATGTATTCTAATTCCATGGTGTATTTCAAATCTCTCTTTAAGCCCTCTAAGTATTGTTATAGTTTCATCCACATCTGGCTCATCTATGGTAACCGGTTGAAATCTTCTTTCAAGAGCCTTATCCTTTTCTATATATTCCCTATATTCGTCAAAGGTAGTAGCGCCTATGCAGTGAAGTTCTCCCCTTGCAAGCATAGGTTTTATAATGTTTCCTGCATCCATAGCCCCCTCTGCCTTTCCAGCACCAACGATTGTATGAATTTCATCTATAAAAAGTATTATCCTACCTTCGCTTCTTTCTATCTCCTTTAAAACTGCCTTAAGCCTTTCTTCGAATTCTCCTCTGTATTTTGCTCCAGCAATTAAGGAGCCAAGATCAAGAGAGAATATAATTTTATCTTTAAGACCCTCAGGAACATCTCCCCTTACAATTCTTTGTGCAAGTCCCTCAACTATTGCAGTTTTTCCAACTCCAGGCTCACCAATAAGGCAGGGATTATTTTTAGTCTTTCTTGAAAGTATTCTTATAACTCTTCTTATCTCTTCATCCCTGCCAATTACAGGATCGAGCTTATTAGATTTTGCTTCGGATATTAGATTCCTTCCATATTTTTTAAGAGCATCATAAGTACCTTCTGGGTCGTTAGTTAAAACTCTCTGACCTCCTCTAACATCCTTTAGAGCCTTCATAAAATTATCCTTATTTATGCCATGCTTTTTAATTATCTCGCTTCCTGCATAATCTCCTTCTAAAAAGGCTATAAATATATGTTCAACACTGATATATTCATCTTTAAGCCTTTTAGCAATATCCTCTGATTTTATTAAAACTTCCTCAAACCTTCTTGTTGCATATATGCTTCCTGAAGCGGCACCTTCACCTAAAACCTTAGGCTGTCTTTCAAGCTGATTTAAAACCTCCCTTGAAAGGAGGTTAGAATTAAAACCTATTTTTTCTATAAGCTGAGGAATAAGCCCATCTTCTTGTGTTAAAAGAGCATATAAAAGATGCAGCGTATCAACCTGCTGATGATTTAATCTTACTGCTGTCTGCTGTGATAAATTTAATGCCTCTTGAACCTTAAGCGTCATTTTTTCTATGTCCATATAAACTCCTCCCGTCATGCAAGTCTTTTTTCCATTTCAATAATACTTACAAATGCTTCATGAACTGTATTTGCAAAGTTTTTATTTTGTTTTAAACACTCATTTTTGTTATAGGAAAATGAAATTATAAAATTTAATTCATACCTCCCTTCTTTAAAATTATCCTCAACAAATTTCAAAATATTATCGTAATTTTTGTTATTCAATTCAAAAGATGCCATTTTTACAGAGCTACTTTTTTTAGTTTTATTTATAGATTCTACAAAAAGTATCATATACTTATTTGACATAAAATATTCCCACATAACGCTTTTTTTATTTTTTAAAATTTCAATTATATATTCACACTGATCCTTTGTTTGAGATTTTAAAAAAAGCTCCACAGACAAACTTTCACTATTAAGATGTATATTAACTTTAAACTTATTCTTACAATTTTTACATTCTGCAATTATAGCACTACTTCTTTTATTAAAATTTTGAAACTCTTTATCAAGTTCTAAAACTCCTCCTGTCTTTTTATGATATATTTTTTGAACCTCATAACAAAGGCTTCTAAAATGCTGTTTCACTTCATTTCTAGCAGCCTCATACTCCTCTTTTGCCATCTTATCCTTCTTCTTAAAAAAATCAAAATCCATCCCCACAAGCCCATTAAATTCCATAAATATCCCTCCCTAAATAAAAAGGTGTGATTAACTATTTTGTATTAATTATACACAATATATACAAAAAAGGAAATTCACACCTAATACCTTTATAAAATTTTATTTTGCAATATTATTCCAAATTCCTCATATAACTCAATTCCTTTATTCATATAATTAAAGGATAATTCTTTTTCACCTATCTCCAAATAAAATCTGCCTAGAAGTATGTAATAATCTGCTAGCTCCTTTTTAAAATTTAAAGTTTCAAGATATTTTATTAAGTTTAACAAAATTTCTTCACTTTTTTTAACGTTACCCATATTTTTATATATTTTAAACATATATTCATAACACTTTATTCTATATCTGAGCTGTTTATCGTCAAGCTGCTCAAAAAGACCATCTATTAATTTCATAGCTTTGTCAAA
The DNA here is from genome assembly GCA_026417075.1 of Caloramator sp. GTDB lineage: Bacteria > Bacillota > Clostridia > Clostridiales > Caloramatoraceae > Caloramator_B. Next base: position 6,350 of record JAOADY010000036.1, on the reverse strand, counting down.
ATCCTTAAGTTTCAAATAATTATCACATATTCTAAACACCGTTTCTGCAAGGGTACTATCCTTTGATTCTGTTTTTATTTTTAAAGCTTTATTTAGATGCTCAAAAGATTCATCGAAATTATTATCCTTTGCAAAAACAACTCCAAGATTTGTTTCAATATCCGCAATTTCTTTTAAGTTTTGCATTTCATCAAATATTTTTTTTGCTTCCCTTGCATATTTCATTGCTTCTTTAATATTATTTTCCTTACTATGGGCTATACTTAAAAGCATTAATGTATTTGCATACTCTTTTTTTTCTTCAATTATTTTTAGCCTGTCCTTTGCAATAAGTGCAAACTTTATTGATTGAGATATATCATTAAGATTATAAAAACATAATGAAATATAATAATATACCTTAGCTTTTAAAAGCTCATTAATATAACCATATTCATTTAAAATAGAATCTGCTTGCATAAAATAATTTAAAGCTCCCTTTGTAAAATTCATTTTAAGAGTTATCTCTCCAAGAAGAATAAAACTATTTACTATATCATCAACATTATCTGTTTTTAAAAAATAACTGTTTGCAGCAAGACAGCACTTTTGTGCCTCCTCTAACTCACCTTTTACAAATTTTAACCTTGCTAAAAGCATATCAAATTTACCTTTGTAATAAGAAAGATTGTATTCCTTCGCATAATGAATACCCTTATCTATCGTTTCCTGAGCCTTTAAATAATTATCTCCATTTATTGCTGATTCTACAATGTTAATATAAAATTCACAAATGTTTGAAGCCTGCTTTTCTTCACTTTCAAGAAAATATTCTATATCTGTACCAAGCCTTTGTGCAATATATTCCAAAAGATCTATACTTGGATTAGACTTTCCAGATTCAACAAGGCTTATCTGGCCAGCAGTTATTCTATCGCCAGCAAGTTCTTTAAGAGTCATATTTTTTTCTTTTCTTTTTAATTTTATCTTTTCACCAAGTGTTAAAATTTCCATAACATCATTCCTTTTGCAAATATTAATATTATTATACAAAAAATAAAAAAAATAGGATAGTCGAATTTTAATAACTATCCTATTTTTTTGTAATTACATCGTATATTCCCTTAAATCATTTAATAAAGCTTCTGCCCTGTGTATAATTCTATTGCTTGCTCTGCTAACTTTTCTTCTAGTTCTCATATCCATTTGAGGCATCATCATAAGCCCAGCAGCAGCACCTAATAGCACTCCAGCTGTAAGTCCGCTAACAAACCTTCCTCTCATAGTGTACATCTCCTTTCATATTTATCTATGAATAGAGTATGCACTTTAAAAAAATATAAACATGTAAAATTTATCCTCTTCCTGCATCGTAGCCTTTATAATATGCTGTTTTTAAAATTTCTTCCCTATCTGAAACTTTTATTTCATCAGTCCCTAAAGCATATATAATATCATTTAATGAAGCATTTATAGAAAGCATAAAAAATTTAGCAGTAAGACCTATGCTTTCTACCATTTTTTCATTTTTCCCTCCAGCAGTAAAGATAAGATACCCTTTCCTTTTTTTGATATTTTGATTTTTCAAAATATATTTTTTGCTATAAAAACTTTGAAATCTATCTATTAAGGCTTTAAGCTGCGAAGTTACTGATGCAAAATATACTGGAGATGATAAAATTACTATATCGCTTTTTTCTACAATATCATAAATAAATTTCATATCATCTTTAATAAAGCACTCACCATCTTTTTCACATTTTAAACATCCTATACATGGATTTACTTTTAGTTTTGTAACATCTATAAAATCAATACTGCACTTTGCATCTAAAAGTCCCTTTATAAAGCTATCAGTAAGAATTTTAGTATTACCATTTTCTCTTGGTCCTCCATAAATTATAACTGCTTTCATTTTTACCTCCAAAATTAAAATTTATAAATATAGACTAAATGAAAGCACCTAATAGGTGCTTTCATTTAGTCTATAGGGGGTAATGCCATTTAAAATGGCTTAGCAAACTTTAAATGATTTTTATTATTTTTATATTAGCACGATAAAGTGATAAAATCAACAGCTATTTAATATTTTACAAATCTAGTTCTTCAATTATTTCATCAATATCAAATTCTAAACCTTCCTTTGCAAATACAACCGTAAATTCACATCTTTCGCTACTGCCTATATCCATCTGATAAGCTATAAATTCTCCTGTTAAATCAAATTCTTCACAAATATCATCAACAATATCCCTAACGTTATCTGCTGCTATATCCGTAAGATAGGGAAGATAAAATTCTTCATTCCATTCTTCTTCTGTGCTCTCTACATCACAGTTTTCATTTGCATATTCCTTTGCAGCTTCTATTTCCGCCTCATCAAAGACATAGAAAAAATTATAAACAAAAATATCTTTATTGTATTCAATCTCATCTATTTCTTCAAGGCCCTCATTCTCAAGAAAATTTAGTATTTCTTTGTGTTTTATCACATTAACACCTCACAAAATAATTTATTTTACAAATTATTTTATCATATTAGTGTTAATTTTATTAGTCATTTTGTAAAAAAACGATATCCTTTATTTTAGCTTTAAATAAACAAAAAAGCCATTCATAATATATAAAATAAATTTTTTACAAAATCTATTTTATAATTATTCATGGCTTTAATAAATAAAATATAAACTTTTATGACTATATAGTTTCTCCTGCTCTTTTGCCTATATTTTTTGCTTTTTCTAAATCATCTTTTGTAGGTTTAAATTGAACCTTAAATCCTTCCTCAAAAATTTTAAATTTAAGACCTTTTAATCTTTCCTCTATCATTGGAACTGCTTCTCCGCTCCACCCATAGGAACCAAAAACAAAGGCAAGTTTTCCTCTATTTATAATTGGTGATGTTAATGACAAAACATCCCAAACAGGCTTTAGAGCATCCTGATTTATAGTTGGAGAACCTAAAGCTATAAACTTACAATCATCTATTATTTCAATTATTTTTTGAATGTCCAATTCACTAATATCTATTGTTTTTACCTCTGCCCCTGCTTCTTTAAGTCCTTCTGCTATAGACTGTGCAATCATCTTTGTATAGCCGTAGGCTGAAACATAAAGAACAGCAGCATTTTTCCCCACTGCAAGATTTAAAATAGACTTGCTCCAATTTTCATAAAGCTCAACATATTTTAATGGATTATTTCTGTGAATTGGTCCATGGCTTGGAGCAATAATGTCTATCTTTAAAGGTTTTATCTTTTCAATTGCAGAAAGAACATGTTTTTTAAAAGGTCCCATAATTACATCAAAGTAATATCTAAATTCCTCAGAAAAATCTCCAACTTCATCATTGAATATACTATTATCGCAGTAGTGGCATCCAAAGGCATCACAACTAAAAAGTATATTATCATATTCGCTGTATGTAAATATAGTATCAGGCCAATGTAAAAAAGGCGCAGATATAAACTTTAAGGTTCTTTTTCCCATGCAAAGTTCACCCTTTGCTTCTTCACCTTTAAAATCTTTGTTTATTATATTTTTAATATTTATAAGAGCAGACTTTGAAGCATAAACAACTGCATCTTTATAGGTTTCAAGAATTCTTCCAAGGCAGCCGCTGTGATCTGGTTCTGTATGATTTACAACAACATAATCTATTTGTCTATCTCCAATAATTGATTTTATATTTGAAATAAATTCATCAAAATATCCATCCTTAGCACAATCAATAAGAACAACTTTTTCATCAACAATAAGATATGAGTTATAAGTAGTTCCTCTTTTTGTTTCCATTATTACATCAAAAACTCTAAGTTCAGGGTTTTTAACTCCCACCCAGTAAACATCTTTTTTTAATTCTTTTGAATTCATTATATCACCTCATTCTATTGTATTTTGTATAAATATTAACAATATAATTATAGCACAAAAAATATATAAATAAAACATTTCTAAAAATAATTTTTTTTCACTGATAAAATATATCATTACTTTTTAGAAGTTTATAATTATTTTCCTAAAAATCTAATACTAATAAATCTTATATAAAGAAAATTTTAAAAACCATTGCTGAATCTAACACCAAAATCTTTAAACCTTTTAAAAGTTTAAAGGTAACTAATACCAAAAGTTCTTTACTTTTTAATAAAGAATTTATTAAAAATCCAAAAATTGGTTATGTGGTTTTATGGCTACGTTTTAAAATTAATAATATTTCCTTAATTTTTAGAATAAAATTCTATGGAGGTGATATTTTGCTAATTTTGCTTTCAATATTTTGGGGAATAATGATTTGTTTAATACTTTGTGCTCCTTACAACTATTATATTATCTTTATCCCTATATTATTGTTTTCAATTATATTTTTATTTATTTATAGAAATAAAATAAAAAAAATAAAGTTATTAGACTTTATGATACTTTTTATATGCTTTATTTTTTCTTACTATACAACAAGCTTTATTATTTTTAAACCTGCAAAATATAAAATCCCTAAAACTAGTATCATATCTTCAAGTAAAGAAGCTGTTATATTCTACTGTGAAGGAGAGATGGAAAAATATACTCCATACTATTCTAATTACTTTTTTAAAAATGCTCCTTACATCTTAAAACCAATATATTCATTTCAAATAAAACAAAAATATAAATCACTGAAAGTCAATCCCAAAATAAATGAACTTACAAAAGTTGCAGAAGAAGTCAGAAGTTCTCTTTTAAATTACAAGCCTTACTTTTTTTATATAGCATTTTCAGGTTATTACCCAGATATTAATAATACTATAAACTCTGCAATACTTGATGGATGTGGAAACATAACTATTATTAATTATACTAAAAATCGTACAATAGAAGATATAGTTAAAAACCAAATAGATTTAGAATATCTATACAAAAAAGGAATAAAAATTAAATTTACCGATCCGATTTACAATTCCATACTTTTTTCTGAATCAATAAGTTATAAAGTTAAAAATATACCCATTAAATATGATGGAATAATCTTAGTAGATGAAGTAACAAATACGAGCAAACATATTAAAGCTTCTTTAATATGTTTAGGATATTCTGATGATAATATAATAATAAGTGTAAATGTTAATTCTGCAATGAAAAAGTTTAAAAAATTAAATTCAAAAAATATATTGTATATAAATCTTTTAGATTCTGGAAGTGGTATAAGAGGAGAAATAGACTTGCCAAATCAATTTAAAAAATATAACAACAATATGAAAATTACAGGAATTAAATCCTGGGGATATGATATTAATCTTGTAAAAGCATGTATATATGAATTTTTAAGCTGCAGCTCAAAATAGATATGCTGCAGCTTAAAAATTTCTACTTTTCAGAAAGTTTCTTTAATACATTTTTACTTGAATTCTCAACATGTATTGTAAGATGTTTTACAGCTGCTTCAGCATCTCTATCTTGGAAAGCCTTTAATATATTTAGATGTTCTTTAAGTGCCTGTTCTTTTCTTCCGGGGGTAGATAATGATTCATGTCTTGCCCATTTAACATAGAACTGAAAATCTCTCAATATATGCTGTAAAATACTGCTATTTGTAGAAGAAAAAATTATATCATGAAATTTTGTATTAAGATCCGCTATTTGATCAATATCATTTTTTGCGGTATAAAATTCCATTAATTCATAAAGATCTTTCATTTCTTTTATCTTATCATCTGTAATTTGCTCAATAGCCCATCTTGCAGCAAGCCCTTCAAGTACAACTCTTATTCTATATATATCTTCCATATCCTTTTTAGTTATACCTTTAACTATAACCCCTTTATTAGGAATACTTTCAACAAGACCTTCAAGTTCAAGCTGCCTTATAGCCTCTCTAATTGGAGTTCTGCTCACATGAAGCTCTTTTGCAAGTTTAAGTTCAATAAGATTCTCTCCTGGCTTATATTTGCCATTTAAAATGTTTTCTCTCAATATATTATATACTCTTCCTCTCAAAGAGTATTGATCTTCAAATACATTGTACTCCTTCATATAATACCCCCTAAAACAATCATCATATAAATTATATAATTATATTAAAATCAAGTCAATTTAGTACTTGTTATAAAACAGACAAAAACCCATAATAGTACAAAAACAATAATCGAATTTAGAAGTTCATAATTATAAGAACATAAAATCAAAATTTTTAGTTGTTTAATTCTTATAACTTCTAAACAAACGATTATAAGTTATATTTGCATATTATGGGCTTCATCGATTTTTTAACTTCTAAAGATATTTTTTATACTGTTTTTACTACCTTCGTCTTTTTTAAAACTTCAGCAATAAATACAGCTATAATTGAATCTACTGCATGGTGTATTGCCTGTCTCTTATACACATCTCCGAGC
>JAOADY010000034.1 GCA_026417075.1 Caloramator sp. | reverse complement strand
TCAGATGTGTATAAGAGACAGCCTATTCCCTTACTCCTAAGTAATTGTATACTTCATATTTTCCTGTTTCTATTGCGCTGAATAAATCGGAGTAAACTTTTTCTATATTAACACTTGTAACGTCTCTTCCGCCAAGACCATATATATAGCTTGTAACTATCTTTCCATCCGCTACACCATACATCGCACTTCTAACTTCATTAAATAATGGTCCACCAGATGCTGAGAATCCATCAATTTTATCCATTATAGCCACAGCCTTAACATTTTTTAAAGCCTTTGCTATTTCTTCTGCTGGGAATGGTCTGAACACTCTAATCTTTATAAGTCCAACCTTCTTGCCCTGTGCTCTTAAATTATCCACAACATATTTTGCAGTTCCTGCTGTTGAGTTTATTACTACTATTGCAGCTTCTGCATCTTCCATTTTGTACTCTTCAAAGAAACTATACTTTCTACCAGATAACTTTTCATATTCTGCTGCTACTTCAAGGATAACATTCTTAGCATTTTTCATAGCCTCTGCCTGAAGCCTTTTGTGTTCAAAGTAATGGTTTGGAAGATCGAGAGGTCCCATTGACACTGGCTCTTTACCAAGTAACGCATAAGGTGCTATCCTATTTTCTCCAACAAACTTTTTAACATCAGAATCTTCAAGCATTTCAAGATTTTCAACAGCATGGCTTGTTATAAATCCATCGTAGCAAACCATAACTGGAAGCTGAACATCTTTATGTTCACCTATTCTTACAGCTTGAATTAAGTTATCATAGGCTTCCTGTGCTGATTCGCTATAAAGCTGAATCCACCCAGAATCCCTTGCACCCATAGTATCTGAATGGTCGTTATGAATATTTATTGGTCCTGATAATGCTCTGTTTGTAACTGCAAGAACTAGTGGTGTTCTCATTGAAGCACCAACATAAAGCATCTCCCACATAAGTGCAAGACCTGCTGATGCTGTTGCAGTCATAACTCTTCCACCTGCTGCTGCAGCACCAAGACATGCTGACATAGCACTGTGTTCTGATTCAACTGGAACGAATTCTGTATCTACTTGTCCATTAGCAACGAACTGTGAAAAGTACTGAGGTACTTCTGTTGATGGTGTTATAGGGAAAGCAGCAACAACATCAGGGTTGATTTGTTTCATACCAAATGCAACTGCTTCGTTACCGCTTAAAGAAACTCTTTTCGCCATTTTCTAATCCTCCCCTCATTATTCTTCTGGAATAAAATCAAGTGCACCGAATTTACACTGCTTTGTACAAACTCCGCAGCCTTTGCAGTGATCATAATCAAATCCAACGAATTTACCGTTTTCAACCTTTATGGAGTTATCGGGACATACTACCCAGCAAAGTAAACAGTGCTTACATTTATCTTCATGCCATACTGGTCTCATCGCTCTCCAGTCACCAGTTTTAAAATCCTCTGCATTGCCTGCATCAAGGATGACTCCACCTGGTGTAGTTTCTTTCCAAGTAGTATCTTGTGTTATATTCATCTTTCTATTACTCATTTCCCTTCACCTCCTCAAGTGCTCTCTTAACAGCCTCCATATTCTTTGGAACAACATGAGGCTTATTAGCAAACTTATGCTTGAAGGATGCTTCTATATCGTTTAAAAATACTTCAACAGGAATAACATTAGTAATTTTAACAACCGCTGCAAGCATTGGAGTATTTGGAAAGTATGCTCCAAGGGTTTCTTCTGAAATCTTTCTTGCGTCGATTGTATACACTTTTCCATTATAATTTAATTCTTTTTTAACTTCTTCTGGTGATTTTGAAGTATTGATAATTACTGCGCCATTTTCTTTTAAACCTGCAGTTACAGGAACTGATTTAATTAAAGTTTCATCAACAACTACTACATAGTCTGGTTCATATATATTGCTATGAATTGTTATTGGATCATCACTTATTCTGTTATATGCAGTAATTGGAGCACCCATTCTTTCTGGGCCATACTCTGGAAAACCCTGTATGTATTTTCCAGTATTAAAAGCTACTTCAGCAAGTAGTAATGAAGCTGTTTTAGCACCTTGTCCACCTCGACCGTGCCAACGAATTTCAACAAGCTTACCCATTGTTTTTCCTCCCTTCAATTTCTTAACTTCTTTTTAGGTACTGCATAAGTTATGTAACAATAATAATTGTTAACAGAAAACAGAACCTATAAAGTTATAATTTAAAGGAAATTTAAATTATAACAGTATTCAAAAAAAATTGTAACAAAGCAGGTTAATAAAGTCAATAACTCTAAAAAATTGACAAAGATTTTACATTTAATATTTATAATAAAATATCACTATTTTAAAAGAGTGTGATTTTTATTCCAATAAGCAAAGGCAATTATCGCAAGAATCTCAATTATTATTGTGAAAATATAAATATAGAATATCGATAAATCATATAAAAATCCCATAATTGTGCTTCCAAAAAGCATAGATATACCATAAACCGTATTAAATATTCCATAGGCTCTGCCTCTGCTTTTTATCGGCACAGAATCTGCAATAGCTGCTTTTATAAGCGTTTCGTGAATACTCATAACGCATCCCCATAAGGCTATAGAAATAACTGCTAAAACAGCGTTATTTGAAAATCCTAAAAACACTATTGGAATACTCAAAACTGGTATTAGCATTAACGTTTTAAAACCTTTTTTATCATAATACTTTCCAATAAATATAGCAAACAGCCCATCTATTCCCATTGCAACAGCATATAATGTAGGTATTATTGCTTCATTCAATATTTTTTTAGTCATTAGGTGATATGAAATTATAGGGAAGTTTGCAAATCCAAGAAGACTTAAAAATATAAACAATAAATAATACCAAAAACTATTTGATAAAATTCCATTTGTATTAACCTTATCATTATTTTTATTTAAATTTGTTTGTATATCCTCTTCTAAAGAAGATGGCTTAGGAAACTTTAATCTTGTATATAATACTACTAAAACAGTTAAGACTGCAGGTATCCACATAATTTGAAATCCATGCTTATAACTACCATAGAAGGATAACGCCATTGTAAATATTAATGGACCTATTATTGCACCAATCTGATCAAGTGCTTCACTAATACCAAATCCAACTCCTGTTCCAATATGCTTTGTTGCATGGGATAGCATAGTGTCTTTTCCAGGATTTCTTATTGCTTTTCCCAGTCTTTCAAGTATTATGAATATTGCTGCTATTTTCCAATTTCCTGCAATAGATAGTAAAGGAACAGCTATTAAAAGTCCATAGCCTAAAATAGCTGCAGCCCAGCTTTTACCTGTTTTATCAACAAAATAACCAGATATAAGACGAACTGCATATCCCAAAAACTCCCCAAATCCAGTTATAACTCCAATTGTTAAAGCACTTGCTCCTAAAAATCCCAAATAATTTCCATAAACGCTTCTTGCTCCCTCATATGTAACATCTCCTAAAGCGCTTATAAGACCAAATAGAAATATAAACTTTAACGCTTCTTTTCTTTTCGTCGAACTTTCTTTCAAGATAAACATCCCCTTTATATAATTTATTAGCATATCATCTTATTAATGGATTATCTTACAATTATAGTCTAAAATAACATTACTATATAAAAAGATTTTTTTCAATATAACTTATTTCATTAAAAATATTATTCAGCTTTTTTATTTCATCTACTATTTCATCATTTTTGTTCTCTTTGCTCAAAATAACTTTATTTAATGTATTTTTAACCTCATTTTGCAGCATTTCTATCTCATCATTAAAATTTGATTTAAAAGAACGAAGACTTTCACGCATTTTATACTTATAATTATAAATCATATTATTTTTATTACGTTCAACTATATCTTTCATCTTATCTGATAATTTGTTATAAATAACCTTATTTGCATAGCGCTTTGGCATAAAATAAATAAAATTATTCAAATTAATAAAAAATATTACGGGCTCATGTTTCACATCTACATAATAGTCCTCTTTTTTAGAGAGACTATATTCTGTTTTTTCATAGTTATACTTTACTTTAAAAATTTCATATACTTTTTGTGATATAAATGATTTTATTTCTTCTATCTCACTATTTAATAAATCAGTCATATCTTTATAATTTAATTTCAAGCTTATTAACCCTTCATTATTCATTTTTTCAAGTTTCTCTTCTAAAAAAGTCTCTATAATTTTTTTCATTTCTTTTTCTAATTTTATTGGTTTTTCATTAATATTTTCTTCATATATACTCTTTAAAATCAACTCTGTTTCATTAATAATATTTTTTGATTCTTCAACTAAACTTTTTTCTATATTTTCAATAAGATTATTAGAATTCTTTTCAATTCGGTAAAAAATTTCCTCATTTATTTTATCTAAATCCTTAAGCTTTTCTGATAGTTCCTTTATTTTAATTTCAAGGTTATCTAAAGGCATTTTTAAAGCCATTATATATAGTTCTATTTGGGATAAGGCATTTTTTATTATATCTTTTGTTTTTATTTTTACAGACTCAATTAATATATCGTCAATTGAATTTTGAACATCATTTTGAATAGAAGATAAAATATCTTCTACACCTAAAGAATTTTTTGCGCTTATTGGGAAAAAAGCTATTGAGTCTGTATCCATTATTTCGCATAAAACTTTCTCACAATATTTTAAATATGTTTCAAGTTCATTTTTGCTTATCATATCAATCTTATTAACCGCAAAATAAAATTTAGATGCATATTTTTTAGCTGAATAAAGAAATTCTCTTTCTATTTCATTTATAGGACTGTCAACAGAAAGCATAAAAATTATTGCATCACTATCTTTTAAAAAGGAATAAGCAACATCAGTATTGTGTTTATGAATAGAACCAACACCTGGTGTATCAACTAAAATAACACCTTCTTTTAAAAGGCTGCAGGGATAGTAAATGTCAACACATTCAACGCCTTTTTTATTCTTAGGATTTTCCTGCTCGCTTATATACTGATATAAAGAATCTAATGAAACTTCTTCATCTTCGCCATTGCTAAACATTACCTTTGCATAGGATGATCCATATTTTAATTTAGTTACAACAGAAGTTATGGGTATTATTCCAACAAGGAAGAATATCTTTTCCTAAGATTGTGTTTATAAAAGTTGTTTTACCTCTTTTGAATTGTCCTACAACTGCAATAATAATCTGTTTCTTCTCTACTTTTCTTTTCAATTCTTTAATTTTTTTTGAAAAATCATTACATATATTTGAATCGTTAAGCAACATTTCAGTTTTATCTAAGATATCTAAAATTGTATTATTCAAAAGAATACCTCCTCTTTATAGTATATCTGCTTTTTCATACATTATTTAACATCATGTATAAAATTTAGAAAAAAGCAATAAAAAAAACCCCTGCCAGCAAATAAAGCAGGAGTCATTAGCATAATGCGTTTATGGTGAACTCCATCACCAATATTTATTATATATTATACAATATAATATTAATTTTTTGAATTGCTTTTGTAGCAAAGCAAGATTAGTATTTTCATATAAAAATAACCATGGACTTATCCACGGTTATTTTTCTTTATACCTATTCTCTCTCCCATAAAAACACTTGTTTCAATTCCTTTTTGAGTATGCTCTATTATATCCTCATCAATTTCTACAATTTCTTTTTTAATAAACAGTATTACAGTTGAACCTCCAAATTTAAAATATCCCTTTTCATCTCCTCGGCTTACTTTTAAATTTGGTGTATATGTCTGAATAATAGAACCTACAAAGGTCGCTCCAATTTCAACATACAAAACATTAGAAAAATTTTTTGAATGAAATATACTCCACTGTCTTTTATTTTCGCAAAAAACACTTTCAATATTTTTTAGAGCGATTGGATTGACAGAATAATATAATCCTTTTATAAAATTTGTTTTTTCACAAAAACCTTCATCAATAAAATGAAATCTATGATAATCTGTAGGAGATAATCTAAAAACTAAACAAGTTCCCCCATGATATTGTTTTGCAATTTCTTTATTTTTAATTAAATCACTTAATGAATACATCATTCCTTTTATTTGTATCAGCATATCCTTATCTATATTTTGATATGCTAATACCTTACTATCGCAGGGAGAAATTAAAATATTATCGTCTTTTTCAATATTGATTTTTTCTTTATTTAACCGTCTCGAAAAAAAATCATTGAAATTTCTATATTCTTCTTTTTCAAATCTTGACATGTCTATATTAAATTTTTCAACAAAATCACATATCATTTTTCTACTTATAGATAAATTACAATATAAACCGTAAATTTGAGATGCAATTTTTCTCTTTATAAAAAAATGCAACATCCTTTTTCCTATATTTGAATAATAAATCCATTTTAAACAATTCAATCCAGCAACATTTTCTATTTCATATTGCTTTGTCGTTCTATTATAAAACCTTATCATTATTAACTCCCATCACTACTAAAAATATACTTACCAAAGAAATTATAGTATAAAAAATTTATACTGACAACCGTATAAAAATATAAGATTAATAGTTTGAATTATAATGAAAGGTTTGATGGAATATCCTTTTTGTTTATTCTTAAATAAAATGTTCGGTATGAAAAACATATATTAACTCATTATAATCTCTGAATCAAAGAATCGTTCTTGAAACTCAACCAGTGCTTGTATTTGTTCTTTGCTGTATTTGTGTTTATGCTTTGATACTACTAATTTATCTTCAATATCATTTTTTCTATGAACTATTGCTATTACAACGCCTTCAAATTCTTTTAGAGGCTGAAACTCTCCTATAATATAAGCATCAATCTCTTCACCATCTTTTGAGATAGTATCAGGTACATATCCATAATTTAATGGATAATATATTTCATGCTCTATATGTTTTGAACATAACGGCCTATCAACAATGACTTTAACCTTTTTATTCAAATATTCACGCATTTTAATTTATCCTTTCTTAATCAAAAGTAATATAAAACTTATTTGAACAATATCAAATTTTCATTAATAATGCTGCATATTCCCTCATAAGTTTCTATGCTCTCAGTTTTAATGTTTCGTATCCTTACAAACTCCCTATAATTATCACCATTTTCATCCTCAGTCCAAAAATAGGTTATAATATTTTCTCCAATTACTCCTACAAAATTTTCTTTAACTGAATCTATTTTAAAAATTAAATCTCCATCAAAAACTTCTTCAATAATTTTCTCCTTATCATTAACCCCTTTAATCTCATATATTTTTTTATTTTTTTCATCGTAATATATATCATAAATTTTGTAATTTGCACTTTTATTCTTCCATTGTATTGATGAAATCAATTCTTTATTTAATGTATTCTTATCAATGCTATAAATATTTTCTATTTTAGATTCAAAATTTTTTACTCTAAAATAAATATTTTTATAATCCATACCAAAATATCTTGTCCATTCTGTATATTCTGTTTTATGAATTTGAGTAAAAGGAATTATAGATAAATCTTTTTTAATAGATTTTTCAAATTGTTCTAACGAAATTATATTCATACTTTCTTTATAACCATCATTATAAAAGTCCTCTTTTTTTATACCTTTTTCAAAGGCTTCTTCAATTTCCCAGTCCTCCATATAGGCTTCTTCAAATACTATGTATGTTTTATCATTTATTTCAAAAGGAATAAAAAAGTCTCTAATCCCTAAAACTACACGTTTATCCTTTATTGTATATTCTTTTCTATTCACAAAATCGCAAAGAGTAGCATAATTATACTCCCCCCTCATATCTTTTTCTATATCTAAATGATTATCATCAATTCCATAGTTATCTCCTTGAAATAAAGCATATCTATCATTCAAAATAATAACTTTTACTTCTTTTAAAGTATTATATAGTTTCTCTACCTTACCATTTGAGACATTAATACTGTAAATTAATGTTTCTACATGATTTCCTTTTACTTCATAGATATTAGTAAAAATATATCCATTTATAATACGTGCATTATAAAAAGCATTTTCACAGGTATCTATTCCTTTTAAATTGATTTTATCTAAAGTTCTTTTTTGTATATTATATTTATAAAAATATCTTTTATAGCAGCCTTCTTCAAATTCTGTATTTCCAAAAATTAATTCATTTTTACTAAAAGATATTATTTTATTAAGTTCATAATTATATTCTCGTAAATCTATTATGTTCACTTTATCCCACATCCTAAAGATTAATTTATAGTACTTTAATAAAAAGAAATTTGTACAGTAAAAACATTATCTTTTAGTTCTATGTTTACATCATTTTATTAATTTGTGAATATTTATCTATAAAAATTTTATTTGCAGCCTGAAGTTTTTCAAAATATTCTCTATATGAATCGCTCAATATTTTTAAATTTTCAATAAATATATCATAATAACCGCTTTCTTGCTGAAACTTTAATAATAATTGCTGCATTTTATAGGCAATAGAATTTTTGTATTCATCTGAATTCCTGAATTCCAAATATTTCTCAATATCTTCCTTATTTTTATTTAGGTATTCCTCTGTATTATTAACAGCATCTAATATAGTATTATTTATTTTTTGCATATCTTCATCTTCCAATTGTCCAAGACTTTTCATTAAATATTCTTCAAGTTCATAAGGCAATTGTATTCCTTCAATTTTATCAAGATATTCTACTATTTTTTTATATGCAATTTCTTTTTCCTCTGTGTCAATTTTACCGTTAAGGAACTGTCCAAAATGTATGCTTAAGTACATTCCATACCATCCTGGGAAAGATTGTATCAGTTTTTCTTTAATAGTAAAGAATTTTTCAATGTTTTCCTCAATATATTCTATTGCATAATCAATATTATAATCTTTTATAAGCTGTTCTAAACATTTTTTCTTAGCGATTGATTTTTCAACTTCTAAATTCATCTTATATTTACACTTTGAAAGTACAGCAGATTTATTATTGCTATTTAAAATCTCTTTTATATCAGCAATGCCTATACCTATTTTTCTTAAAGCCCCAATTTCTTTTAATATAGAAATATCTTCTTCACTGTAAATTCTATAACCATTTTCTAAAACTTTCGGGCAGATCAATCCCTGCTGCTCGTAATACTCAACAGCCTTTTTTGTTAATTTACATTTGCTGCAGACATCTTTAATATACACTTTTATCACCTCTTAACTATCATAGTCTAACCCCTTAGGTGATAGTCAATACCTTTATTAAAAATTTTTATATTATCTTTTCTGAATAATCTATAAAAATGTTTTTTGTTTTTGAGTGTTTTTAATTTAAAACAATAAATAATAAAATATAGAATGATCCTATCTATATTGACACCTATAAAACAATATGGTAAAATGAACATTGTTCAGTTTGGAGGTTTATTATGAATAAAACATTAATTCCAAAGGAAGCCCTGCTTTCAGCAGGAAAAGAAATTGTAGCTCAATCAGGGATTCAATCTTTAAATATGAGAGAAGTTGCTCAAAAATGCGGTATCGCAGTAGGTTCAATTTATAACTATTTCCCATCAAAGGGAGATTTTATTATTGCAACAATTGAATCTATCTGGGCAGAAATTATGAAGGGTTTGCCAAGTTTTACTCTTTCTATTAGTTTTACAGAAAATATTATTTTGCTATTTGATAACATTCAAAAAGTTTCTAAAAAATATCCTTCATTTTTGCAACTTCACTCTATGAGTTTAACAAATACAGATAAAATTAAAGGGCGAGAAACAATGCACTTATATTTTAGTAATATAAAAAGGACATTGTTAGAGGCTCTTAACCAAGACCCTAATGTTATAGAAAATAATTTTTCCAATAATTTTACTAAATCTGATTTTGTAGATTTTGTTTTTTCAAATATTCTAATGCTTCTTACAAATGGAGAATCTTCTTGTGATTTTTTACTAGAAATTATAAAACGCATAATATACAAATAAATACTTATTAATACCCACCAAAGAGTGGGTTTTTATAAAAGCTAAACTGAACAATGTTCATTATTAAGGAGGTTAAACTATGCAGGCAATTATGGAAACTTTATTCGATATCCTATATCTCAGTACAGTAATTACTTTAGGAATTCTTATGATTAAAAAATCTAAAGGTAATAAAGAATACTTATTATTTGGTATTATGGCGGTAGTACTTGGAGCAGGAGATTCTTTCCATCTTGTTCCCCGTGCAGTAGCTTTGTGCACAACAGGTCTTGAAAACTATACCGTATCACTTGGAATAGGCAAATTTATAACTTCTATTACAATGACGCTTTTTTATATCCTTCTGTATTATGTTTGGAGGGAGAGATACAATATAGTTGGTAAACAAAGTATTACTATTATGGTATATCTCTTAGCTGCCCTTAGAATAGCCATTTGTTTATTCCCTCAAAATACCTGGACAAGTGCTAATGCTCCTTTATCTTGGGGGATATATCGTAACATACCATTTGCTCTTATGGGGCTAATTATTATAATATTATTTTATAAAAGCGCAAAAGATAGAGATGATCATTCATTCCGTTTTATGTGGTTAACTATTGTTCTTAGCTTTGGTTTTTATATCCC
Organism: Caloramator sp.; assembly: GCA_026417075.1. Taxonomy (GTDB): domain Bacteria; phylum Bacillota; class Clostridia; order Clostridiales; family Caloramatoraceae; genus Caloramator_B. The sequence goes on along the minus strand of JAOADY010000034.1, from coordinate 4,302 downwards.
AGTAGTTTTATGGTCAGATGTCTTTCCTCTTATTGGAATGTTAATGATTCCAAAAACCTGTGCTTATCTCTGGACTGTATGGATTGGTTATAGTGATTTGAAAAAAAATTATGATTAACTATTTCATAGATTTTGCAAAATTAAATCTTCATTTTTTAAAATATCTCCAACCATAGTAAATGGTTGGAGATATTTGTATTTTTTATATATTTAATTGATAAATTTTTTAAAATATTACTTATTATTTACAGGATAAGTTACTTTTAAAGTAAAGTAATCATACCATGCTGTGGAAACTTCTATATGGAACTTCCCAGGTTTTAAAGTATTATAAGTTATAGAGTTAGTACCCTCTGCTACAACATTTCCATCTGAATCGTACAGTTTTAATGCTAAATCAGAAAAACCTGTTAAATCAATCGATATTTTCCCTGGGGCAGTAGCATTAATAGTTTTTATATAAGGATAAAGGAAAGTAACATAGTCGCTGTAAGTTTCAGTTACATATTTAGTTTCTGGAGTTTCTTCATTGTTAACTGTTACTGTAATCTCATCTATTCCAACATTCCCAACAGCATCATAGGCTTTAACTTGTAATTTGTGCTGACCATTTGAAACAGTTTTTGTATCCCATATTATTTTATATGGAGCAGTTAAAACTTCTCCAATATCCTTATTATCAACCAAAAATTGAACCTTTGTAACACCAACATTATCGTTAGCAGATGCACTTATAGTTATGTTACCGCTAATAGTTGAACCTTTTGCTGGACTTGTTATACTGCACTTTGGTGCCTCTTTATCTATATTCTGATTAACTTTTACAGGATAAGTTACTTTTAAATTAAATGATTTACTAAATATACTTGAAGAATAAACTACTATATCATACTTTCCAATTGATTTTGCATTATAGGTAATTGAAGTAGTCCCACTTGCAATTACAGTTCCAGATGGATCATAAAGTTTCATGGATAGTTTTGAAGAACTTGTAAGATTAATAGTTATTTTCCCTGGAGCTGTAACATTAATAGTTTTTTCATAAGGATAAAAGAAAGAAACATAGTCGCTGTAAGTTTCAGTTACATATTTAGTTTCAGAAGTTTCTTCATTATTAACTGTTATTGTAATCTCATCTATTCCAACATTTCCTGCAGCATCATAGGCTTTAGCTTGTAGCTTGTGCTGACCATTCGAAACAGTTTTTGTATCCCATTGAATTTCATATGGAGCACTAGTATCCTCTCCTAATATTTGTCCATCTAAAAGGAACAAAACCTTTGTAACGCCAACATTATCGCTGGCAGATGCACTTATAGTTACATTTCCACTAACAGTTGAACCATTTGCAGGACTAGTTATGCTGCACTTTGGCGCTTCTGTATCTGCAGATTGATCTTTAAAATCTCCTGATGCAAATAATGCAAAAGGCTGTGGCCCTTGAGGTATATTGTAAGCTACTACTTCAACAGTATAGCTACCTATTTCAGGATTATCTATAAAAACATTTTCAACGTTATTCAAGCGATCAAAACTGCTATTGAATGGCTGTGAAAAATCATTTCCATAATAAACAGTACCTGATGGAGATGTTACTTTTAAATCCAAATCATTTACAAGAGCCTTTGAAGCTGAAGTTGAACCCGGATAATCAGTCCATACAAGAGAAATCTTTAAAGGAAATTTATTAGATTCAATAGAATAGGTATAACTTGCAGTCTGACCAGTAGATAAACTTTTTTCCTGATCTAAATATTTATACTCCTTTGTTTTCAGGGAATCTAAAATATTAACTCGTCCCCATCCCTGATCACGGCTCATATACCCATAACCCATATTTGTAGCTCCATTTATAAGCGCTGCTTTCATCATTGCCGGGCTTGGAGTATGTTTCCATTGTTTTATCATATATTCACGGGCAGTTGCAATTGCTCCAGCTGTAATAGGAGTTGCCATTGAAGTTCCTCCCATGTAAGCATATTTATCATTATATTCTCCCCAAAAATTGCTTATAGGAGCTTTAGAAGACTTCGTTGATAGAATCCAAGTTCCAGGAGCAACTATATCAGGTTTTAGTCTTCCATCCTTGCAATTCCCTCGGCTTGAAAAAGCTGCAATTTCATTAGGATTATCAGCATAATTGCCTTTTTCAGGTCTATTATTTTCAGATGCACCAACGGTTATACAATTTTTAGCAGAACCCGGAGAACTTATGGAATTATAAACTATGCTACCAGTTTTTGATTGCCCTTCATTTCCAGCTGCAAAAAGTATTATCATGTTATTATTCCAAATATATTCATCAACCTGTCTTGATGCTTCATCATAAGCTCCATTTACAGCTGCACCCCATGAATTTGTATGGATACGCGCTCCTGCATTCCATGCCTGAGAGAACAAATCATTTAAGTTACTTGGAAGTCCTCCAAGACCGCCTGTACGATCTAATATTGATTGAAATACAAGATGTGCATTAGGAGCCATACCTTTAATTTTACCATTAGAACTTACACCATTACCTAATACTGAACCTGCAACATGAGTTCCATGTCCATGAGGATCATCAGCACTTCCTCTATTTGATAGTGCATAGATTTTATCTATTCTCCCCTGAAAATCAGGATGCATACTGTTATCATTTTTACCTGTGTCAAGTCCTGTATCAGCTATTCCTACTACTTGTCCATCTCCTGTATATCCCAAGTTCCATATATTTTGTACACCCGTATAATCCTTTGCTACATCATTTAAAAGTTTAAATTCAGGAACAGGTTCTATAGACTTAACATAATTTGAATTTGCAAGTTTTAAAATGTCAGTGCTGTTAATTAATGCTGTTATATTTTTACCGTTATATTGTGCATTTTCTAATAAATTTTTATAATCAAACACCTTTGAATCATCGAAAGTCATAATGCGAACTTTTATTTTTCCTAAATTTTTTATTTTACCAAAATCATTCATAAAAAATTCATCTATTTTAAATATAGGCTGATAAATAATAACGTCATTTACAAATGAAAATTCTTTAATTTTTCTTGCCGTTTCGGGAGTCATTAATGTTAAAAATGAAAAATCAGGAATATATTCTATTAATTTAGCTCCTGCATTTTCTATACTTGATTTATAATAGTCATAAACTGGTCCATTAAAAGCAACTATATATGGACCTGTCTCATCATTAGTATAATTTTTGGTACCAAATTTTTCATAAGAATTAGCACCTTGCTGTAAATTGATTTTAATTCCTTTTAAATAAATAGTACCTGAATTCACCTCCTTAGCTGCTTTAATATAAATCGGATTAAACAAAATGCTGAATAAAAACATAGTTACAATAATTGTGCATAACTTTACTTTGCTTTGCTTAAATTTACACATTTTAAACCCCTCCTTATTTTTTATTATTAATTATGTAAAATTAGTGAATAATTAATAATATTTTATTTCATATATATATTCTATAAGAGATATAATATACCAATATTCAAAAAATTTTTATTTTTTTATTCATATTAAAATTGTAAAAATTGAAAATAAGAGCATAAAAATAACAGATACTTCCGATAACATTACAGCTATCTAAAAGGAAGTATCTGTTATTAAAAATAGTTTAATCAGTTAAATTATTTGAGAAAAATTTTATATAAACATTCTTACTCTGAAGTTTAATTAATTGATTCTTGCAGAAAAAAATAATATAACTAAACATATGATGTATTATTATAAAAAATCTAAATAAACAAATCTGTATCTCATATATTACCACATATTCTTTAATATATATTTTCACATCAACCACGGCAACAAAACTTCAAATTCCAACTGAATGACTGGCTTTGGAAAATCCTGTGGTACAAGGTCTAATTCATCGTTAAATGTAAACTTAACATTACCAATTTTTATTATATTAGAATCATCCCATTTATCTGCTTCCTTATTAGGTCTTTTTATTATTTCTCCTACCAAATGATAAAATCCCATATATAAATGCTCATCGGCATCCGTTTGAAACTCCATAAATTCCCCTTCTTTTTGAGGATCAATTCCTAACATTGAGTAAAAGTCCAGTACTTCTTGAGAAAAAGTTTTACAATTCTTTATATAATTCTTACAGTAATCACAGTTACAGCCATCTTCAATTGTTATACTATCATAGTATTCAGGCTGTTGACAAACAAATTTTGTCAGCAGCTTTTTTTGCGTAGCAAAAAGGATTTTAAAAATTTATGTAGAATTATATATATAGAAATAAATTTTGGAGGTATCCCATGATTAATGAAATTAAATCCAAACAACAAA
>JAOADY010000012.1 GCA_026417075.1 Caloramator sp. | reverse complement strand
TATGGCATCTTGGGCATGAAAGATTATTCATTAATTTGCACATAATTTCATCTCTCCTTTGGAGGTGTTTTATTGTTGGTTATATTTAAGATAACTCAAAGGGGAGATGAAATTCAAATATCATATAACTTAACAAAACTTCATAATTTGATAGGAGAGATATAATGAAATATAATGCAGGGATAACAGGTATTGGAATAAGTTTACCAAATAACATTTTAACTAATAAAGATCTTGAAAAGATGGTTGAAACATCAGATGAATGGATAGTTACAAGAACAGGAATAAAAGAAAGAAGAATAGCTGATAAAGATATAGCAGCTTCAGATCTTTCATCTGAAGCTGCAAAAAAAGCCATAGAAATGTCTGGTATTGATTCAAAGGAAATTGATCTTATAATAGTTGCTACTGTTACGCCAGATATGATGTATCCATCAACTGCAGCAATTGTACAAAACAATATAGGTGCAATAAATGCTGCTGCCTTTGATGTTTCAGCAGGATGCACAGGTTTTATATATTCTGTTACAATTGCAAAACAGTTTATTGAAACTGGATTTTATAAAAATATTCTTGTTATTGGATGTGACGTACTCTCAAGAGTTACTGATTTTACTGATAGAAATACCTGTGTGCTTTTTGGAGATGGTTGCGGTGCAGTTGTAATTTCAAGAACTCAAGAGAATGGAATCATTGGTGAATTTATTATGGCTAATGGTTCAGGTGGAAACTTTTTAACTCTGCCTGCTGGTGGTTCAAAGATGCCAGCTTCTTTTGAAACTGTAGAAAAAAGGCTTCATTTTACTTTTATGAATGGCCCTGAAGTATTTAAATTCGCAGTAAAGGCTATGCCTGAAGCAGCAGTAAAACTTTTAGAAAAATACAATCTTAACCTTTCAGATATAGATTATCTTATACCGCACCAAGCTAATATTAGAATAATAGAATCCGCTTCAAAAAGGCTTGGTATTTCAATGGATAAGGTTGGTATTACTTTAGATAAGTATGGCAATATGTCTTCAGCTTCTATTCCTGTAACTCTTTATGAGAGTTTTATAAAAAATGAAATAAAAAAAGGTGATAATATATTACTTGTTGGATTTGGAGCTGGCCTAACCTATGGAGCAGTATTAATTAAATGGATTATGTAGGAGGATGTTATGAAAACGAGAGTTAATGAGTTACTCAATATTGAATATCCTATTTTTCAAGGAGGTATGGCATGGGTTTCAACCTATGAACTTGCAGCAGCTGTATCTAATGCAGGAGGACTTGGTATAATAGCAGCAGGTGGAGCAGATGGAGAATATGTTAGAAATCAAATAAGAAAAATAAAAGAAATAACTAATAAACCCTTTGGTGTAAATGTTATGCTTATGTCACCTTACGTCGAGGATGTTATGAAAGTAATATTAGAAGAAAAAGTACCCGTAATAACTACAGGAGCTGGAAACCCTGGGAAATATATAAAATCACTAAAGGAGAATGGAACTAAAGTTTTTCCTGTTGTTCCATCAGTTGCACTTGCAAAGCGAATGGAAAAAGAAGGTGTTGATGGAGTAATAGCAGAAGGTACTGAATCAGGGGGACACATAGGTGAACTTACTACTTTTTGTCTTGTGCCTCAAGTAGTTGATGCAGTAAATATTCCTGTTATTGCGGCAGGAGGAATTGGTGATGGAAGAGGTATGCTTGCAGCATTCGCTCTTGGTGCTGAAGGGGTACAAATTGGTACTAGATTTGTTTGTTCAAATGAATGTATAGTACATGAAAATTATAAGAGGGCTATCGTTGAGGCAAAAGACAGGGATGCTGTTGCAACTGGAAGGAAAACAGGTCATCCAGTTAGATGTTTAAAAAATAAACTTACAAGAGAATTTGAAAAACTTGAAGATTCTAATGCATCTAAAGAAGAATTAGAAAAGCTAGGTGCAGGAGCTTTAAGGAAAGCCGCTGTATTAGGCGATATAGAATATGGGTCAGTAATGGCAGGTCAGATTTCAGGGTTAATAAAGGATGTTAAATCTTGTAATGATATTATTAATACATTGATTAAAGAATATAACGAAAACTTTGCAAAGTTAAAGGAATGGTGTAAATGAGAAAAATAGCATTTTTGTTTGCAGGTCAAGGTTCACAATATACAGGCATGGGAAAGGATTTATATGATAATTTTGAATGTGTAAGAAGCATATTTAACAATGCAGATAATATACTTAATATTGATATAAAAAAATTATGCTTTGAAGGACCTGATGAAGAATTATCAAAAACTGAAAATACACAGCCAGCAATTCTTACAACTTCTACAGCTATTATATCTATACTTGATGAAAATAATATAAAAGCCGAATATGCTGTTGGTTTAAGCCTTGGAGAATATTCAGCTCTTGTTTATGGTGGTGTATTTACTTTTGAAGATGCTCTTAAAGTAATATATGAGCGTGGGAAACTTATGCAAAATGCAGCGCTAGAAAATCCAGGAGGAATGGCAGCCATTATTGGTCTTAACAGAGATGTTGTTGAGAGTTGCTGCAATGATTTAAAAATACACGGTACAATAGAAGTTGCAAATTATAATTGCCCCGGACAAACTGTTATAACTGGTGAAAAAGGATTGGTTCAAAGAGCAGCTGAAATATTAAAGGAAAAGGGGGCATTAAAAACAGTACTTCTTAATGTTAGCGGACCTTTCCATTCAAGTTTAATGAAAAATGCAGGTTTAAAACTTGAAGAGCTATTAAGGAATTCAAAAATAAATAAGCCATCTATAAATATATTATCAAATTATGACAATGAATATTATAATGATGATATTGAAAAAACTATTATAAAGCTTAAATATCAAATCTCATCACCTGTAAGATTTGAAGAAAATATTATAAAATTAATAAATGATGGGGTAAATACTTTTATAGAAATTGGGCCTTCAAAAACATTAAGCAGTTTTGTAAAAAAAGTTGATAAAAACTTATCAGTTTATAATGTTGAAAATATAAAAACTTTTGAAAAGCTTATTAAGGAACTTGCATAGATAGGAGTGAAAAAATGAAGTTAAAAGAAAAAGTAGCACTTATTACTGGCGCATCTTCTGGGATAGGCAGAGCTATTGCTTTAAAATTTGCCTCTGAAGGTGCTATAGTAATTGTAAATTATTCTGGGAGTGCAGAATCTGCACAAAAGGTTGTAGATGAAATAAATTCATTTGGTGGAAGAGCTGAAAGTATAAAATGCGATGTGGCAAATTACGATGATGTAAAAAATATGATAGACAATATTATTGAAAAATATAATCGTATTGATATACTTGTTAATAATGCTGGAATTACTAAAGATAATCTTATAATGAGAATGGATATAGAGGATTTTAATAGAGTTATAGATGTTAATTTAAAAGGATGCTTTAATACTATAAAATGTGTTTCAAGATACATGATAAAACAAAAATGCGGCAAAATAATTAATATGTCCTCTGTAATAGGCATTACTGGCAATGCAGGGCAGGCAAATTACGCTGCTTCAAAAGCAGGAGTTATAGCTCTTACAAAATCGGCTGCAAAGGAATTTGCATCAAGAAATATTAATGTTAATGCTATAGCTCCAGGTTATATTGAAACAAGGATGACAGATGTTTTAAATGATAAGATAAAAGAAGATATAATAGACAAAATACCTTTAAAAAAGGCAGGAAAACCTGAAGATGTTGCAAAAACAGCATTATTTTTAGCTTGTGACGAATCAAATTATATAACGGGTCAGGTAATAAATGTTGACGGAGGAATGGTTATGTAATATTATATATGTGAGTTGTTTGAAGGGAGGTGAATTTAATGATATTTGAGAAAGTAAAAGAAAGAATTTCAGATATACTTGGTGTTGATTCAGATGATATAAGCATGGATTCATCTTTCATTGATGATCTTGGTGCAGATTCTCTTGATATCGTTGAGCTTATAATGGCGCTTGAAGAGGAATTCGATATAGAAATTCCAGATGAAGATGCAGAAAAAATTCAAACTGTAGGAGATGTAGTAGAATACATAAAGGAGCATACTGATATGTAAAAAAATAGTCCCGATTTATTCGGGGCTTTTTAAAATATATTATTTACCATTGTTACCTGAGCCTCAAAAGGTAGGAGGAGAAATATGAAAAAAAGAGTTGTAATAACAGGACTTGGAGTTATAAGCCCTCTTGGATGTGAAATTAATAATTTTTGGGATAATATCGTTAATGGAAAAAGCGGAATAGATTATATCACTCGTTTTGATACTTCTGAATTTAATGTGAAAATTGCTGCTGAAGTTAAGGACTTTGATGCAGAAAAATATATGGATAAAAAAGAAATTAGAAGAATGGATAAAGCAACTCAATATGCAGTAGCAGCAGCAAAACTTTCCCTTGAAGATTCAAGACTATGTCTTGATGAAACTAATAGGGATAGAATTGGTGTTATATTGGGTTGCGGAGTAGGCGGACTTGAAACCTTTGAAGATCAAATGATAACTTTAAAGGAAAAAGGGCCAAAAAGAGTAAGCCCATTTTTCATTCCTATGATGATTGCTAATATGCCTGCAGGGCAAGTAGCTATGAAGCTTGGAGCTCGCGGAATAAATGAAACTATTGTAACTGCATGCGCTTCGGGTACAAATGCGATTGGTGAGGCCTTTAGAGCAATAGAAAGAGGAGAAGCTGATATTATGTTTACTGGTGGAACTGAAGCGGCAATAACTCCTCTGGCAGTAGCAGGATTTAGTTCTATGAAAGCTCTATCTGAAAACAATGAAAATCCAAAGAGTGCATCAAGACCCTTTGATAAAAACAGAGATGGTTTTGTAATAGGCGAAGGAGCGGGCATTTTAATCCTTGAAGAGCTTGAACATGCACTAAAAAGAAAGGCAAAAATTTATGCTGAAGTTGTAGGATATGGAGCAAGCTGTGATGCATATCACATGACATCTCCAGATCCTGAAGGTGAAGGCGCTGCTCTTGCAATAAAAAGAGCAATCGAAGATGCAGATATAAAGCCTGAAGATATAAATTATATAAATGCTCATGGAACATCGACTGATTATAATGATAAATTTGAAACTTTAGCAATCAAAAAAGTTTTTGGAACTAAAGCCTATGATATACCTATAAGTTCAACAAAATCCATGACAGGGCATCTTCTTGGTGCTGCTGGAGGAATTGAAGGGGTTATTCTAGCTTTAACAATAAATAAAGACATTATACCTCCAACAATAAATTTAGATAATCCTGACGAGGAATGCGATTTGAATTATGTGCCAAACAAAGCAATAAGTAGAAAGTTACAATATGGCATTTCAAACTCCTTCGGCTTTGGAGGTCATAATGCAGTTGTTGTTTTTAAAAAATATGTTTAAATTATAATAAATGCGATAAGGTGAATGGCTACTTTTTAACATTCACCTTTGGCTTTATTTTTGGAGGATATTATGACAAAAGATAGGATAAATGAATTAACAAAATTTGAGGAGTTAATAGGTGTAAAATTTAAAAAACTTTATATTCTTGACGCAGCACTTACACATAGTTCATATGCCAATGAACATCCTTCAGCAATGCAATATAACGAAAGGCTTGAGTTTTTAGGAGATTCAGTTCTTAGCATGATTGTAAGTGAATATCTTTATAAAAAGTATCAAGATAAACAAGAAGGTAAGCTTTCAAGAATTAGAGCTAGTGTCGTTTGTGAATCATCTCTATCAGAGATGGCAAGAAAAATTATGATTAATAAATATATAAGCATTGGAAAGGGAGAAGAGTTAACAGGTGGAAGAAACAAGGATTCTCTTCTTGCAGATGCTTGTGAGGCTGTTATTGCAGCTATTTATCTAGATTCAGGATATGAAGCTGCTAAAAATTTTGTTTTAAATTTTCTTGAGGATAAAATTAAAGCTGTAAGTAAAGATGAAATATTCAATGATTACAAATCAAAACTTCAAGAGTACTTACAAAAAAGACCAGATTGTATGATTAAATATAATTTAATAAGTGAGTCTGGTCCCCCCCACGATAAAACCTTTGAAATTGAAGTTCAAATAGATGGTAAAAGCGGTGGAAAAGGTAAAGGAAAAAGTAAGAAAGAAGCTGAGCAAAGAGCTGCAAAAGAAGCTTTGAAAAATCTTGGAGTTGATTTAGATGAATAAAAATTATTATATTATACCCATTTTTGTACCTCATTTAGGATGTCCTCATGATTGTATATTTTGCAATCAAAAAAAAATAACAGGGATTACAATGGAAATAACAAAAAAAGATGTTGAGGATACTATTGATGAATATCTTCGCACAATAGATAGAAAAAACTCTTATGTTGAATTATCTTTTTTTGGAGGAAGTTTTACAGGTATTCCAATGGACTATCAAAACGAGCTTCTAGATGCAGCTAAAAAAGCTCTTGAAAATGGTAAAATAGATGATATAAGACTTTCAACGAGACCTGATTACATAAATGAACATATACTAAAGAACCTTAAAATCCATGGAGTTGGTGTTATTGAACTTGGAGTTCAATCTATGGATGATAAGGTTCTTAATATGTCAGAAAGGGGACATACATCTTTTGATGTAATAAATTCAAGCCGTTTAATAAAAGCTTATGGCTTTAAATTAGGGCTTCAAATGATGATTGGGCTGCCTGAAGATAATTTAGATAAGGATATTTATACTGCAAATGAAATAATTAAAATAAAACCTGACTTTGTTAGAATATATCCTGCATTAGTTATTAAAAATACTAAAATGGAAGATTTGTTCAAAAAAGGGTACTATAAACCTCTGAGTATAGATGAAGCTGTAGATATCAGCAGTAAATTATATATTTTATTTTATAAAAAGGATATACCTATAATTAGGCTTGGATTGCAGGTTTCCGATGAAATAAATATTAACAAAGATGTTATTGCAGGTCCTTTTCATCCTTCCTTCAGAGAACTAGTTGAATCTTCATTGTTTATCTCTTTAATAGATTATATTATACAAAAATACTTCACGGATTCCTTTGAAATCATAATAAGTATAAATCCCAAGGATATTTCTAAACTTTTTGCTGATAAGAAAAAATATTTTAACAAATTAGTTAGATATTATTCTACAAAAAAAATTAAAGTATGGCAAAATAATGCTGTTAATAGATTTGAAATCTTAATTTCTGATGGTATAATAGATAAAAAAATGTCTTTTGATGAATATATAAAATTAGTAATTTAAAGAAGGATTTTCCTCTTTCTTATAGAATAAATATGTTGAAATATTTTCTATATATTTGAAGGAGGAATTATAGATGGAAGTACTAAAGGTATCTGCTCAATCACAACCAAAAGCAGTTGCAGGAGCACTTGCTGCCGTTTTAAGAGAAAGAGCCTCTGCAGAAGTACAGGCAGTAGGCGCAGGTGCAGTTAATCAAGCTGTTAAAGCAATAGCAATCACAAGAGGGTTTGTTGCTCCTAATGGGATTGATCTTGTTGTTATACCAGCTTTTTCAGAAATTGAAATAGAGGGAGAAGAAAGAACAGCAATAAAATTTATTGTTCAACCAAGATAGGCAAGGGCCTATCTTTTTTATTGAAATGAAAAGTTGACAATGGGTTATATAAATTTTAAAATTAAAATAGCGTTTAAAGGGATTTATCCGCCCGGGTAAGTCCCTTCTTTTTAGATAAAAGCGTTTTGACGTAAAAGGGGTGTTATATTGTATTTAAAAAGGCTTGAAATAAAAGGGTTTAAATCTTTTGCAGATAAAGTTGATTTAGAATTTGATAAGGGTATTACGGCAATTGTTGGACCTAATGGTTCAGGAAAGAGCAATATATATGATAGTATAAAATGGGTATTGGGTGAACAGAGTGCAAAGACTCTTAGAGGTTCAAAGATGGATGATATAATTTTTGCAGGAACGGAAAGCAGAAAAGGTCTTGGATGTGCTGAAGTATCGCTTACAATCGATAATTCAAAGAAGATGTTTCCTTATGATTATTCTGAGATTACAGTTACAAGAAGACTTTATAAGTCCGGAGAAAGCGAATATTTAATAAATAACACCCAATGCAGGTTGAAGGATATAACTGAACTTTTTATGGATACTGGAATAGGTACAGATGGATATTCACTAATCGGTCAAGGAAAAATAGAAGAAATTTTAAGCTCAAAATCAGAAGATAGAAGATTACTTTTTGAAGAAGCAGCAGGTATAGTTAAGTATAAAACAAGAAAGATAGAAGCTGAGAAAAAACTTGAAGTTACAAAACAAAACTTGATAAGAATTTTAGATATTATTAATAATCTTGATGAACAAATTGAGCCTTTAAAGGAACAGTCAGAAAAAGCAAAAAAGTATTTAGCTCTAAGAGATGAATTAAAAGAAATAGATATAAATGTTATACTTTATAACTATGAAAATGCAAAAAATAAACTTAACAATTGTTTATTACAGATTAATAATCTTGAAGAAAGCAAAGCTGATTTGGAATTTAAAAAAAGTGAAAAGATACAGTTGATTTCCCAATATAAGAAACAGCTTGAAGAAATAGAGAGAGAATATGAGTTAAAAAACAATGAAAGAGTAGAATTAGAAAAAAAATATGAATCTTTATCAGGGAATTTAAATCTGCTTGAGGAAAGAAAGCAGAATTTAATTAATGATAAAGAGAGATTAATAAAAGAATATGATGAAGAAAAAACAAATATTGAGAATTTAAATGCCGAGCATGAATCTATATTATCAAATAAAATCAAGTTAAATCAAGATATTAATGTAGCACAATCCCAAGTAGAAGAAATAGAAAAAGAATATGAAGAATTAAATACAAAATGCAATAAGTTAGAGATTTTGTTAGAATCAAAAAAAAGCGATTTGCTTCAAACTATTAAAGATATTTCAGATATAAATAATAAAATAAATTCATCGTCCATTTTAATGGAAAGCCTTAATAATAGAAAACTGCAATTAAAAAAGGAAATTGATACTAAAAATAAAAAAATAGATTCTTTGAATGAAGAATCAGAAAGCATAACAAAGATTATTAAAGATTATAGTGATGATATGGCTTTTCTAAAGCAAAAATCATCAGATATATCTTATGAGATATTAAATTTTGAAAAAAAAGGAGATGAACTAAATAAAGAAAATAAAGCTTGCTTTGAAAAATTAAAAACTATTGAAGCAAAATATAAAACCCTTTTAGATATGGATAAGGATATGGAGGGTTTTAATAGGGCAGTAAAATCAATATTAATCAATTATAAGGATAATAAAAAAGTTTTTGGAACTATAAGTGATCTTATAAATGTACCAAAGGGTTTAGAGACAGCTATTGAAATTGCTTTAGGTTCATCTATACAGAATATAGTTGTTGATAATGAAGATACATCTATAATGCTTATAAATTATTTAAAGAAAAACAATATTGGGAGAGCAACATTTTTACCTTTATCAATAATAAAAGGCAAGGAATTCTTAATCAATGAACAATTAAAGGATATAAAAGGATTTTTAGGAGTTGCTTCTGATTTAGTTAATTATGATATAAAATTTAAAAATGCAATTACAAATATATTAGGAAGAGTATTGATTTGTGATAATTTAAATACAGCAAACATAATTGCTAAAAAAACTAATTATAATCATAGAATAGTAACTATCGATGGCGATGTTATTAATGTTGGAGGCGCATTCACAGGAGGAAGTAATTCTTCTAAGACTACAGGTATATTTTCAAGAAAAAATCAAATAGAAGAACTTAAATCTTTAATAGTAGTTGAAAAAGATAATTTAAAAAAGATAGTAGAAGAAATTTATTCGAACTCTGAAAAAATTAATGTTAAAAAAATAGAACTTAATGAAAATAATAACAGTATAATGGAATTGTCTTCAAAAATACAATCTGAAAATCAAAAACTTGCAATAGTTAAGAAAGAAATTTTAAATATTGAAGAAATAATAAAAGATATTAATATTGAGATTGAACAAATCGATATTGAGAGTAAAAAAAACACTGAAAATGAAACCTATAATAAGACAATATTACAGGATTATATTAATAATCAAAAAAGCATTGAAAATGATATTGAAAATATACAGTTAAAGTATAAAGGCTTAAAAGAACAGAGAAATGCTGTTTCTACTGACCTTACAACTAAAAGAATATCTTTAGCAGAAAAGTTAAAAACTTTAGAAGCAATTAATAATGAAATATGCAGGATAGAAAAAAATTTAGATTCTCTTAAACAGAAATTAGATTATCAAAATAATGAAATTGAGAATATCGATAAAAAAACAGTTTTAGTTGAAAAAGATATTATTAAAAATAAAGAATCTATTGATAAAATCATTAAATACATAGAAGAATTTAACAAAAACTTTTATGATATAGAAGAGAATAAAAAGAGTATTGCTTTAATGATATCTAAGGAGGAAAGTAATTTTAACGACATAGAAGAAAATATAAAAAATTTGATAAATTCAATTCACAGATTAGAAATATCCAAATCAAAACTTGAATCAGAAATAGAAATGCATACAAAAAAAATCTGGGATGATTATGAGATGAGCATCGCACAAGCAGCGCAATTTAGAAAGACGCTAAAAAGTATTTCTGGAGCAAATGCTAGGATTGCTGATTTAAAGAATGAAATTAAAAATTTAGGTGATATTAATGTTAATGCTATAGAAGAATATAAAAGAGTAACTGAAAGATATGAATTTCTATCAAAGCAGAGGGAAGATTTGTTAAGAGCTGAAAAATCTCTTATTGATATAATAAATGAAATTGAAAAAAAGATGAAAGAACAATTTGAAGAGAAATTTTTTATAATAAAGCAAAATTTCAATCAAACATTTAAAGAGCTTTTTGGAGGAGGATTTGCTGATTTAAAGCTTGAAAATGATGATATATTGACATGCGGAATCGATATTATAGTTCAACCACCTGGTAAAAAACTTCAAAGTCTTTCTCTTTTATCTGGAGGAGAAAGAGGCCTATCTGCAATAGCTCTTTTATTTGCTATTCTTAGAATGAAGCCAACTCCCTTTTGCGTACTTGATGAAATAGAAGCAGCTCTTGATGATGCGAATGTAAATAGATTTGCAAAATTTTTAAAAGATTATTCTAAGGATACACAATTTATTGTTATTACGCATAGAAAAGGTTCGATGGCAGCAGCTGATATGCTCTATGGAGTTACGATGGAAGAAAAAGGTGTATCAAAAGTTATTTCATTAAAATTAAAAGGAGGAAATTGATATGGGATGGTTTGATAAATTAAAGGAAGGATTAGCAAAAACAAGAGATAGTATAACTGATAAAATAGGAGAAGTATTATCAATAAATAAAAAAATAGATGAAGAATTATATGAAGAACTCGAAGAAGCCATGATAATGTCAGATATAGGCTATAAAACTTCCTCTGATATAATAGATATATTAAGAAAAAGAGTAAAAGAAAATAAAATATACGATTCTGAGGATGTAAAGCAGCTGCTTAAAGAAATCATTGTAGAAATGATGGGCAATAATAATATAGGAATAATACCTGATAATACACCGGCAGTATATCTTGTTGTTGGTGTAAACGGAGTTGGTAAAACAACATCTATTGGAAAAATGGCTTATTATTTAAAAAATAAAGGATACAAGGTGGTTCTTGCAGCTGGGGATACGTTTAGAGCAGCAGCAATAGATCAGCTTGAAGTATGGGGAAGAAGAACAGGAGTTGAAGTTATAAGGCATCAAGAAGGTTCAGACCCTGCTGCAGTAATTTTTGATGCTATACAATCTGCAAAAGCTAAAAAAGCGGATATTTTAATATGTGATACTGCAGGGAGGCTTCATAACAAAAAGAATCTCATGGAAGAGCTTAGAAAAATTAATAAGATATTGGAAAAAGAATACAATCAAGCATATAAACAAACGCTTCTTGTTTTGGATGCTACAACAGGGCAAAACGCTTTAATCCAAGCAAAACAGTTTATGGAAGTTTCTGATGTTAATGGAATTATCTTAACTAAGCTTGATGGTACTGCAAAGGGAGGAATTGTAATTGCAGTAAGCAATGAACTCAAAATTCCTGTAAAAATGATTGGAGTAGGTGAAGGAATTGATGATCTTCAAGAATTTAATCCTACTGCCTTTGTTGATGCAATTTTTTGATGTTAAGTAAAAATACTTGACAGCCTTAATAGATTTTGTTATTATAATTTTGGGTGTTAGTTATGATAGATAAATTTAGTGAAAAAGCCCTTCTTCTTGACTTTTATGGAGGTCTTTTAACTGAAAAACAGAAACTATTTATGTCTTTGCATTACGAAGAGGATATGTCTCTTAGTGAAATATCCGAAGAATTCGGTGTGTCAAGACAGGCTGTTCATGATATTGTTAAAAGAAGCGAAAAAATTCTTGAAGAATACGAAAAAGAACTTGGATTAGCAAAAAGATTTATGATGCAGAGAGAAAAATTAATAAAAGCAAAAAATATATTGATGAGGAAAACTGATGATATAGAAATTAAAAGCGTAATAGATATAATTGACGAGCTTATAGATATTTAATAGGAGGGCTATTTATGGCTTTTGAGGGCTTAACTTCAAAGCTTCAAGAAACTTTTAAAAGACTAAAAAATAAAGGCAAGCTTACTGATAAAGATGTTAAGGATGCAATGAGAGAAGTAAAGCTTGCAATGCTTGAAGCTGATGTGAATTATAAAGTCGTTAAAGATTTTATAAATTCTGTAAGTGAAAGGGCTGTTGGTCAGGAAGTTATGGAAAGTTTAACTCCTGCACAGCATGTTATTAAAATAGTAAATGAAGAGCTTATAAATTTAATGGGTAAAAATGAAAGCAAGCTTAATATTTCTTCTGTTCCTCCAACAGTTATTATGTTTGTAGGGTTGCAGGGTGCTGGTAAGACAACAATGGCAGGTAAGCTTGCTCTATACTTGAAAAAGCACAGTAAAAAGCCTATGCTCGTTGCAGCAGATATATATAGACCTGCAGCAATAAAACAGCTTCAAGTATTAGGAGCTCAGATTGATGTTCCTGTCTTTTCCCTTGGAGATAAAATCAATCCTGTTGATATAGCAAAAGCAGGAATTGAGAATGCAAAAAAGTCGGGATGCGATTATGTAATAATAGATACAGCCGGAAGGCTTCATATTGATGAAGAATTAATGAATGAGCTTGTTAACATTAAAAATTCAATAAATCCCAATGAAATACTTCTTGTAATAGATGCAATGACAGGTCAGGATGCTGTAAATGTTGCTGAACAATTTAACAATTCTCTCGAACTTACAGGAGTTATTCTTACAAAACTAGATGGAGATACTAGAGGTGGTGCTGCAATATCTGTAAAGGCTGTTACAGGAAAGCCGATTAAATTTGTTGGTGTTGGCGAAAAACTTACTGATATTGAAGTTTTTTATCCTGATAGAATGTCATCACGTATACTTGGAATGGGAGATATACTTAGTTTAATAGAAAAAGCTCAGGAAGCAATAGATGAAAAAAAGGCAATGGATCTTCAAAACAAGCTTATGCATCAGCAGTTTACTTTGGAAGATTTCTTAGAACAAATGCAGCAAATGAAAAAAATGGGACCTATGAAGGATTTGCTCAAGATGATTCCAGGAATTGATTCAAGTAAACTAGGTGATATAGATATAGACGAAAAGGAATTGGATCATACTGAAGCTATAATAAAATCAATGACAAAACAAGAAAGGCAAAACCCTTCAATTATAAATTCAAGCAGAAAAAAAAGAATTGCAGCTGGTTCTGGTACTTCAATTCAGGAAGTAAATAAGCTTTTGGCAGGTTTTGAACAATCTAAAAAAATGATGAAACAATTTGCAGATATGCAAAAGAATATGAAAAAAGGGAAAATAAAATTTCCTTTCTTTAAATAATATATGGCATTTTTTAAGGAGGTGAAGTAAATGGCAGTAAAAATAAGATTAAGAAGAATGGGTGCAAAAAAAGCTCCTTTCTACAGAATAGTTGTTGCTGATTCAAGAGCACCAAGAGATGGTAAGTTCATTGAAGAGATTGGGTATTATAATCCAATAACTGAACCATCTGAGGTTAAAATCGATACAGAAAAAGCAAAGAAATGGTTATCAAATGGTGCACAACCATCAGATACTGTAAGAAGCTTATTTAAAAAAGCAGGTATCATAGAATAATGGAGGTGCATTATTATGAAAGAACTTGTTGAACTTATTGCAAAGTCATTAGTTGATAATCCTGATGCTGTTAGAGTATCAGAGATAGCTGGAGAACAATCCGTTATTATTGAACTTAGGGTTGCTCCAGAAGATATGGGTAAGGTTATTGGCAAACAAGGAAGAATAGCTAAAGCTATTAGAACCGTTGTCAAAGCAGCAGCTACAAAACAGAATAAAAGAGTGGTTGTTGAGATAATATAATATATAAAGAGTTAGGATAACCTAACTCTTCTTTAGTATTAAAA
>JAOADY010000164.1 GCA_026417075.1 Caloramator sp. | reverse complement strand
ATATACATAAGTGAAATTCACTCCTTTGTTGGATTATTTTGATGTCACTTAATATATTCGACATTTGGGGTGAATTTCCTTTTTGAATTAGAAAAAAATCAGTTACATCAAGTATTTAAAAATATGAAATTTGCTCATTTAGGAATGATTGTTTTTAATAATACAAATAAAGTTATAGTATACAACCCGGATAAAAACAAAGCAGAGTATATATCTGCAAAGGAAGGAACTGTTATTATCGACAATACACTTCTTGAATCAAATCTGGAAGGAAGATACCGCTTTACAATGGCACATGAGGGGGCACACTGGATTTTACACAGACATATATATCAAAGGAATACGAATCAAATATCATTTTTTGATAATCTAAATGAACCTTTGGTAAAGTGTAGGTCAACTTCAATAGATGGTAAAATAAAGCCTGTACAATTATGGGATGACAATGATACTATGGAATGGCAGGCTAACTATATGAGCTCTGCTATTTTGATGCCAAAATCAATGATATTTACTTTATTTAAAGAGTGCGGTTTTGGGAAAAATATGGATGAAATTATGGGTATTGAAGATTTTTATTTAAGTGATGTATTTTCAAAGTATATAGCGGCAATTTTCAATGTATCCTTTCAAGCAGCAAAGATACGATTAAAAAATTTAGGAATTATAAAAACAGAGGATTATAGCCAAAAGTCCTTTTTAAAGGGAAGAATTATAAATAATTATATTAATAATAAAATTGCAAACAATTTTTAGCCCCTAAGGTGGGGCGTTTAAAAGATGCAATTGTTAGCATATAAGCTAACATGTAATTTAATGCCTTAGATATTATCTTTGTATAAAAGAATGAAAACTTAAATTTTTCCGGGGGTTTTGTAATGAGAGAAAAGGTTGCTGCTGCAAGGGAAGATGAAAAAATAAAGCTAGAGATAATAAAAAGTTTTGAGCCTTTAATTAAAAAGTGTTTTAAATATTATGTTAAAGATATAAACTATTTTAACGATACTATGCAGGAAGGATATTTAATCCTTTTAAAGTGTATTTATAGCTATGATATTAATAAAGAGTATCCCTTTGTAAGTTATGCAAAATCTTCTTTAATATATGGCATAAAAAATTTTGCAAAGAAAATAAAATATAACGTAAGCCTTGACGAACCTATAAAGGATGATGGAGGATGCCTATATGATATTATTGAATCTGATTTTGATTTAGAGGGTGAAATTGAACAAAAAGACAATATAAAAAATCTAAAAAAAGCTTTAAACAAGCTTACAGAAAAACAAAGGGATATTATAGATGAAATTTATTTTAAAAATAAGAGTATGAGGGAGATTTGCAAAAATAGAAGATGTCATTATATGACAGTAGAAAAACTAAAGGAAAGAGCTATTAAAAACTTAAAGGAGCAGATTTACTAATATTCATTTAAGATTTTTAAAAGTAGACTGATACAAAAATAAATTAGCTGTATATAAAGGTATGTGTAAAAACTTTTATATACAGCTAAAATTTATAATTTTTTAAAGTTTATTTTTATTTTTTCTATAGTCTAATATTAAAGAAGTTATAAGTGAAGATATAAATCCTGCAAAGAATAGAATAAACATAAGAAAATAAGCTAAATCTAAAAAGCTTTCTTTCGTTGTTTTAGAAACAATAAAAGAATATAAAGATGCTATAAATAACAATAAAGGTAGTATATATTTATACTTATTGTTTTTAAATAGCTTATTTAAAATAATGCTAAGAACGGAAGATATGATAATTGTTATTAATATTAAAAATATAAAGTTTTTCATTATTATACTCCTTATTTTTAATTTATTTTAAAGGTTTTATCTGTGCAGTTTTCTTTGACTGAAATTGTAGCCTTTCCTTTATATGTTCCATCATCTCCATAAAAATATACATTAGTTGTATCTTTAGTTATTATCATTCTTACGGCTTCTCCTATTTTGTAAAAATTATAACTTTCATCGATTCTAAATTTAGTTGCCTTCGTAGATGTTTGTTTTATAGTAATGGTTTTTAATACTGCCAAAGCTCCTATTTGAACATCGTAAGTACCAGTATATTCATTTATGGTATTAAAAAGAAGAGTATAAGGATTTTTTATAGATTTTCCGTATTTTGATTTAAGGTTTGAGTCAACCTTAAGATAATATTTTTTATTAAATGAATATCCTCCTGATGGAGGCTTTATTAATATAGTTTTTTCGGTGTTTCCATAACATATTTCTGTATATATTTTATTACCATATTCGTCGGTTACTTTTATAGAGTCTTGAGGACTATTTTTTAAGTCAACTTTAGTGCTGAAATTAAGAGTCCACACCTTATCTAAGGGTACATTGCTGATATATTTATCATAATTATTATCAGCATATGTAATATTAAAAATCATAATTAAAAATAAAAGAATTGATAGAGAAAATTTTTTCATTTTTAACACCTCGCTTCAATATTAACATAATTTATGGAACAAATCAATTTAATTATTAGTCATACTTATTGAAGCCTGTTTTTAAATTTAATATAAATTTTTATTAAAAATCGACGATAATGATAAGGAGGAGGAGATGCAAATGAAACGGAGAATATCTATTTTCTTAATTCTAACCTTAATTATGCAGGCTATACTAATAAGCCCTAAGGGGGTAAAGGCGAATACTGTAACTACAAAACTACCGACAAATTCTGTAGTTATAGGAAATAAGATTTATTCATCTGCGTATATGAATACATACGTAAACGAAATAAATCAGCAGATGCAAAAATACCCTAATTCAATGTTTTTAATAGACGGAAATGGAAATATTAAAAATATGATAACAGGGGATACGGTATCTGAGGATCAGCTAATAATTTTAACAAACAGGCTTTTAACTTATTATTGTTTAACTACGGAATCTAATCCTACTACAGGATTAAAGTATGGTTCTATTTTTATTGCAGATTCAAACAATAAATATCAGCCTGTTCTTCAGGATACATATCCTAAGTACGGATATGGAATAGCAAATATAAATATATCCGATTCAAATACAGCAAGTTATAAATTGCTTACTATTAATATTAATGATATTAATGGAGTTAATGATTATTATTATTATGTAATCGATGATAAGCCTATAAATAATGACAACAGCTATATAAAAAGAAGAGTATATGAGTCATCGGTGATAATTACACCGACGTCAACAAGCAAATTATATATAAATATATATTCTTCATCGGATAAGAATACATCCCTTGTAGCAAGTGGAAGCATAATGCTTTCTAATGGTAGCAATATTACAAATGGTTCTTTTAGCATACCGTTTATATTGAAACTTGAAAATACAGGAGTTGGAAACATAGCAGATAGAATAACAGGAAATATCAGCAACAATGGTTTAGCAACTAGCGAAGATGGTTTTATATATTATAGTAATATAGCCGATAAAGGTAAAATATATAGAAAAAGCATAGAAGGGTTAGATGATTATCCAATAACAGAAGATAATGCAAAGTTTATTAATGTTCAAAATGGATGGGTATATTACAGCAATTATTCTGATGGAGGTAAAATCTATAGAATAAGAACAGATGGTACATCAAGGCAAAAGCTTAACAATGCTATGTCTTCATATATTAATGTTGTTGGAGACTTTATTTATTATGTAAATAATAACGATAACGGTAAGATATATAAATTAAATTATGTTGCTAATTCTATATTAGGAACATCAAGTAATGGTCTTGCTTTAACACTTGATAGAGCATCCTATGTAGTTGTCGATGTTTTAAGGAACATGGTATATTACAGTAATGCAACAGATAAAAATAAATTATATTCTGTATCCGTTGACGGTTCTGGAAAGAGTGCTTTATCAACGGTAGGAGTTAAATATATATCGGTACTTTCCGATGGAACTGTTTATTGCTCAGGAGTAGATGGGAAATTATATAAATACAACCCCTATGGAAATATTAAATTTTTTACCGTAGATATTACAACAAATGTTGAAAGCAAAACCAAAGGTTCGGTATCTACAAAACCATCTAAAGAAAAATTTACGGTAGTGAATGTTATAACTCCAAATGATATATATTATAGAAGCAACGTTGATGGGGGTAAAATTTATAAAGCTAATTCATCAGGAAATGGAAGCAAAGTTGTTGATGATTCAGCTGATGCTATAAATGTAATAGGAAATACAGTTTATTATACAAAGGCAGGAAAACTTTTTAGATACGATCCTTCAAATACTGATAAAAAAATTGAAGCAGTTGCAAAAATCAAATATAATACTAAAATAGCTTCAATAAACAATATAGAACCGATAGATGTGAGCGATATAAGTCAGATACGCTATCCTGAAGTGATTTCAGCAATAATGAGCGATGGCTCTATACAGGATCTTGTAGTAAATTGGGATGTATCAAAGTATTCGGTTAAAAATGGGGTATGTACCTTTAAAGGTAGAATTGTAGGTTATGGAAATGCTGTAACTTTTTCAGCAAGAATTAATAGCGATACAATTAATCCTAACAATGTTCATATAACAAATAATGAAGGAAATAATGTTGACGTTGTTGAAGTGGCAGGACTTTTAAAGGGTGATGTGGTAAGCATATATGATCCTGCTGACAATTCTAAACCTATTAAGAAAGGTACAGTTGGAAATGATGGAAAAGTTGTATTAAATAAACTTTCTTTGAATCAAGGTGGAGGAACTTTAGAAATTTCTGTTACAAGGAAAGGAAGAGCAGAGAGCAAGAAAGTGCAAGTGGCATATCTTGCGGAAGTTCCATCGATTACATCGATTGTATATGATGAAACCAAAAAAGCATATGTAGTGACATATAAAGGAACGTCTGATAAGGTAGATTATTATATAAATACAATTAATAAAACATACGCAAATGCAAAAGCTACAGCATCTTCAGGAGTATTTACTTTTGATATTCCTTTAAGTAGCATAACAGATTTTTCAAAAAATGTTTATGTTTCTATTTCATATAGCAATACTTCAAACCAATCAAGAACCTATACTTTATTAGCCCAAAATGCACCGAATGTAACCTATGATGTAACAAGAGGAAATTTCAGCGGACTTGATTCTTCAATGGAAGTTTCGCTTGATGGTATAAATTATATGCCATATTCTGATTTGTTATCTAACAATATATCTGGAAAGCAGTATATAGTAGCACGATATAAAGCAAGCCAGAACAAGCTTCCAGGAATTCCAGCTTATGTATTATTAGTTCCAACACCGACAGTAAAAATAGCTTCTGTTGATGGAACAAATGAAACTATAGTATTCGATACAAATAATTCATCTACTTATACTATAAATAAAAACATTATGGAAGCAAAGTCAACTGTAAAAGAAGCAAAAGTTATATTTGAAAATATACCGGCAGGAACAAGTGGAACTTCTATTACCTTTGAAGCAAAATACACGACAGATGGAAGAACATATATGCCGATAAATAGTGGGGATAAGCTTTCCTCAACAGGTATATATACTTTGAAATTAATTTTAAAAGTTAACGGTGTTGAAGCGTCAAGCAATGCTATGGATATACAGTTTAAGGTGTTTAATGCTCAAATACCAGATCCTCAAATTTATATTGCTGGTACAACTGGTAAAAGAGAAAAGGTAGGTTCAATAGATAAAGTTACTGGATATGATCCAAAACCTACGCTTCTTAATTATAATGATTCAAGTTTAACTGTAAGAGCTACGATTGAAAAATCTGTAGATGGATCGACTAATAATTTTGGAGCACCACTTCCATACTCTATGGCAGGAGATGCAGGTTCACAGATAAAAGAAAGTGGATTATACAGGATAAAGGTTAAATACGTTAAAGAATCAACTACGCCTAAGCTTGAATCTAATGAATCTGTTGTATATGTTGTTGTTGATAAGACAAATCTTCCAACCTTTACATTAATGGATAATAATAATACGGCAATTGATGACAGTACAGGACCATTAGTTTATTTAAGTTCAATAGGTCTTGTAATCGATAAAATACAGCCAGCTACAAATATAACTTGGGTAAATGATGAAAATACTAAACCATCTACAAGGTATAGTCTGGTTGTAAAATATAAAAAGATTAATGATATTGAGTGGAGGATATATGATCCAAATAATAAACTTCCAATAAATCAAACAGGAAGCTATGAATTAAAACTTGTTGTTAAAGACTGGGAAACTGGTCTGACCTCAGATATTAATAGTGGTTACAAAAATACAATATACTTTACAATTAATTAAAAATAAGACGGGCATTTTGCCCGTCTTATTCTATATTTATTAATTTAAAATCTTCAAGGTATTCATCTAAATTGTTAGTTTTAATTATTGAATAAATAGCTTCCATTTGACAGTTATGTATATCTTTATAGAAGCTGTCGAGAGAGTTTGAGAAAATCCATATTAAATCTTTAAGAGTATAAAGGGAGTCTTCAAATTTTTCCTTTGCTCTGTTATCGTATTTACTAATATCATAAAGGCTTAATATTACAAAGCAATGACTGCTGAGAGTTAGTTTTGTATCTGAGGGGAATATATCATATAGAGCATGTCCGTAATAATTTTTATATAATCCTCCTTCGTTGCTACTTTTTAAAAGAGGCTCTAAAGCTTTTTTAGCTGTATCTAAGTATTTAATATTTTTAGTTTCTTCGTATATTCTAATAAGAAGAGAAATTCCAAGTCCCTGGGTTAAGGAAGAAGACCAAGGAGCTTTTAAGTTTACGTTGTTGTATTTATAATCAAAATTATTAATCCATTTTCCGCTGCTGTCTATGTTTTGTAATAAATAATCTGCTGCTTTAACTGCATTATTTAGTTTTTCCCTATCGTTGTATCTTATATAATAGTTGTAATTTTGAAGACCATATTGTGCGATTAAAAGAGGGTTGTATTTATAACCGTTGTAATCTGCTAATGGTATTTTGTTTTCATCGAATTTTAAATCTTTTATTGAAGATATATCTTTTATATCGCTGAAGAATAAGTATTCTCTATCTTTTGTGTAATCATATTTTTTTACTATACTTTTGTTGTCATATAAAATATATGTAAATGGGTTTTGACTTTTTAGGTTTGAGTTTGAAGAATTATTATCTTTATTATTTATAACTGTTGAATTGCCACTACCAGTATTATTTATTTTCCCCTTCTCGGTTCTAAAATTAATACTAAAGCTTGAATTTTCATTGTTTGAATAATCCTTAACAGCTCCCTTTCCAACATAAAGAGTATAAATTTTGTCGTATTTTAAAGGCAACGATGGGTGGATGATTATTTGTTTTCCCTTTATTGAAGTTTTTATGCTTATATTTTGATTGTTTTCCTTTAAATAAATATTTTTTAAATTATTTTGTTTTATATTTTCGCTGAAATTTAAATAAATATTTGAATTGATATTGACATTAGAAGAAGCACTTTTAGGGCTTGAACTTATAAGCCTAGGAGAAGTTTTATCCTTTAACTTAGAATAATTTTTTTTATACTTTGATTTTGAGTAGGCTTTAGGTTTACCTTTTTTAAAAAAATCATAAATAGACATTTTTTTTATTTTGTTTGGATAGGCATATTTAATTGGATAGTTTCGAGCTGCCAATGCACAAAAGTTTGTAAATAGAAAAATTATTAATGTTGTTACTGCAATTTTTTTCATTTGTATCAACCTCCATAAAGCTATTATATCATAAAGAAAAATACTATATAAATTTAATTTCATATATAAAGTAAAAAAAAGATAAACCGATATAAATTAATAGAAAATATATCGGGGTGATATTATGGATTTAGGTAAGGTTATATCAAATATAAATAAGTCAGCCTTTGAAGTAACTCAAAATACTAAAAAGGATGATTTGCAGGATAATATTGAAAATAAAAATGTAGATATGCAATCTCAGAGAAAAATTGATGGTAAAGAACTTGTAAATGCAGTAGAAAGAGCTAATAGAGTTCTTTTTAAAAATAATACACATCTTCAATTTAAGATCCATGATGCAACTAAAGATGTTATGGTAAAGATTATAGATGATGAGACAGGAGAAGTTTTAAAAGAAATTCCTCCTGAAAAAATGCTCGATATGGTTGCAAAATTATGGGAAATTGCCGGAATTATTGTTGATGAAAAGAGGTAATATTATGCCTGTCAATCCAGTTACTCTTGATAAAATAGAGCCTGTTGTTATAAAGCAGATGGAATATAAGGTAATTGATAGGATTGTTCATGAAATAAAAGGAGCAGAAATACAAAAGGAAAACAAAAAAAAACAAGGAAGTTTTAATAAGGAAAAACAAAAAAAAGCCTCAGAAAAATTTAGTTTCTTTTTGACTAAATTTAATTTAAAATTTGAATATTCTATAGAAGAAGATGGAATAAAATTCAAGATAAAGGATGATAAAGATAGCGTAATTTTTGAGAGCAAAACTGATGATATTGAAGATTTGCTTGAAAGAGTTAAAAAGAATACTGGAAGTATTATTGATGTTAAAGGTTAAATATGGAGGGATTTTATGATTAGTGGTTCTAACGCATTAAACGCATATCAGCAAAGTAGTGTAAATACAGCATCTAGAGAAAAATTGCTTCTTATGCTTTATGATGGACTTGTTAAATTTATAAAACAGGGGATTTCAGGTATTGAAGAAAATGATATAAGCAAAACTAATACGAATTTTATTAAAGCTCAAAATATAATACTTGAATTCATGGCAACCCTTAATATGGAATTAGGTGGAGAAATTTCCAAATCTCTTATGGCACTTTATGATTATATGTATAGACGTCTTATTGAAGCGAATATTAAAAAGGATATTAATATTGCTAAGGAAGTTTTAGGTTTTGCAGAAGAACTTAAAGAAACTTTTGAAGAAGCCTATAAAAAATTAAAAAAATAATGTTAAGTATATGTAAAAAATAGTCCCAAATGTTAATTTTTTGGACTATTTTTTTTTTAATCTACACTTTATGAAAAAAATATCGTAAAATATATAAAAGAAATGAATTAAATATTAAATTAAATAACAATTAAACAATTATTAAAATATGTCAACAAAAAAATATTTTATAGTTTATTTTTGTTGACAATTAAATTATCATGTAATAAATTAGTAATTAAGGTAATTAAACTTTGAAAATTATGGGGGGTGAGTTATATGGTGGGGAAAATTGACGAAATAACTTATAGTTTGTTAAAAAAATCAATCGATGCTTCGAGTAGTCGAGGAAAGATAATTGCAAATAATATTGCAAATGTAAACACAAAAGGGTTTAAAGCATCTTACGTAGTTTTTGAGGATAAGCTTAAAAATGTACTTGAAAATAAGAAAATTGATCTTAAAACAACAAATGAAAGGCATCTTAATATAGGAAACAGTATAAATAATATAAAATATGATATTAAAAAAAATATGGCGACTTCTATGAAGCTTGATGGAAATAATGTGGACATTGATAATGAAATGGTAAGTCTTGCTGAAAATACAATTTTATATAATGCTTTAATATCTCAAACTAACTCTAGAATAGCCATGAGAAGACTTGTTATGAACGGAGGTAATAGATAAGAATGAGTATGTTTCAGGTCTTTAGGATAAGTTTAAGTGGTCTTACTGCAGAAAGGTTTAGAATGGATTTAATTGCAAATAATATTGCAAATGCTGAAACAACAAGAACCGCAAGTGGAGGACCTTATAAAAGAAAAGTGGTTACTTTTCAAGAAAACTTAACAAGAGAGTTAAATAAAAATACTCTTAGGTATGAGAAAAAACCTTTAGGTGTTAAAATAGGAAAATTAGAAGAAGATAATAGCCCCTTAAAAAAAGTGTATGATCCTAATCATCCAGATGCTGATAGAGATGGTTATGTAACTATGCCAAATGTAAATATTTTGAATGAGATGGTAGATTTAATTGCAGCATCAAGAGCTTTTGAAGCAAATGTCACAGCGGTTAACGCTCAAAAACAGATGGCACAAAAAGCCTTAGAGATAGGAAGGTAATAGAGTATGAGAATTGAAGCGGTAAATTTAAATGGAAGCAATCTAATAAGGGATAACAATAATGTCAAGTCAAAAAATGATGAATTTGAAAATATGTTAAAAAATTATCTTGACAAGGTAAATGATGTACAGATAAATGCAGAAAATATGACACTTAATATGTTAAAGCAAGATGCGGATATTCATGAAGTTATGATAGCTACTGAGGAGGCAAAGTTAGCTTTAGAGCTTACTGTTCAGCTTAGAAATAAAATGGTTGATGCCTATCAGGAGATTTTAAGAATACAGATATAACCTAAGGAGTGCATGAAATGGAAAAGCTTCAGCAGGTATTTAACAGCCTAAAAGAAAGATGGAAGAATCTTAGTAAAAACAAAAAAATCGGAATTATAATAGGTCTATTTATTGTGCTATTTTTTTCAATAATTTCTCTTGCTTATTTTAATAGGACTACATATTCAATTTTATTTAGCAATCTAGAACCACAGGATTCTTCAAAAATTATTGAAAAATTAAAAAGTGAAAAAGTTTCATATAAGATAGAGGGAAATGAAATACTTGTACCTTCGGATAAGGTAGATGAACTTAGAATGTCAGTTCTTTCAGATGGATATATGCCATCTACTGGTAAGGGCTGGGGGCTTTTTGATGAAAGTAAGTTTGGTGTAACAGATACTGAAGCTAAAGTTATGTATCAAAGAGCACTTCAAGATGAGCTTGCAAAGACTATAATGAGTTTTGATGAAGTTGAAAAGGCAAGAGTTATGCTTGTTCTTCCTGATGATTCAGTCTTTGCAAGAGAAAGCGAAAAAGCAAGGGCTTCTGTTGCTTTAAAGTTAAAAGGTACAAGCACACTTTCTCCACAGCAGGTAAAAGCGATAATATCACTTGTGGCATCAAGTGTTAAAAATCTTCCAAAGGAAAACGTTGAAGTAATAGATAGTAACATGAATTTATTAAGTGAAAATATTTTTGATGATAGTACAAATAATACAGTTTCTGCTTTTAAACAAAGAGATATTGAAAAGCAGTTTGAAAACGGTCTTCAAAGCGATTTAAAGAAAATGCTTGGAGATGTTTTTGGATATGATAAAGTATCGGTAAAGGTTAATGCTGATTTAGACTTTGATTCTAAACAGATTACTACTATAAAATATGATAAGGATTCAATAATACGAAGTCAGTCTAAGATAAAAGAAACTTCAAATGATTCAGCTGGGGGTACAGGAGGAAATAGCCCTACAAATCAGAATTTATCGCCGCAGTTCAATACTAATTCCAATCAGTCTTCCAATACAAGCAGAGAAGAAGAAACTACTAATTATGAGGTAGGACAAACAGAGGAAAAAACAATTAAAGCGCCTGGAGAAGTAAGAAGAATGACGGTATCTGTTGTAATAGACGGAAATATTAGTGAAATGGAAAAAAATCAAATAAAAAATATAGTTGCTGCAGCTACTGGATATGATGAAAATAGAGGAGATCAGATTAATGTAGAAGGGATGCCTTTTAGTACTGAACTTAAAGATAAACAAAATGAACAGTTAAAACTTATGGAACAGCAGATTGCAAAGGAGAAAAAGGCTAAACTTTATACTACAATAGGTATAGCTTTAGTGGCACTTATAGCGCTTATTGCAGGAGCTGTCATTTTAAGAAGAAGAAAGAAATTAGATGAAGATTTAATTCAGCCATCCTTTGATGTTGTTGTTGGAGATGAAGTAATCAATAAACAAAGCAATGTTTATGAACCTGTTCTTGAAGATGAAGAAGAACAAATGGATATTGAAAAAGAAATAAGAGAGTATGCAAATAAAAAGCCAGAACAGGTTATAGAAGTTGTAAAAACATGGCTTTCAGAGGATGAGAGGTGATAATATGGCAAAAGAAAAATTATCTGGAGTACAAAAGGCAGCTATACTTTTTATTACCTTAGGTCCTGAAGCATCAGCGCCGATATTAAAAAAGATGCCTGAAAATGAAATTCAGAAAATTACTTTTGAAATTGCTAATATGCCTAAAATAAAAAAAGAATTAAAAGAAGAGGTATTAAATGAATTCGTCGATTTAAATAAGGCTAAGGATTATATTTTAGAGGGAGGATTTGATTATGCTAAAAACCTCTTGAGCAAAGCCCTTGGTGCACAAAGAGCAATGGAGATAATTGAAAAAGTTACAGAAATAACGCAACAATATAGACCTTTTGCTATTGCAAGAAAAGCTGATGCACACCAGCTTTTAAATGTAATTATGAATGAACATCCTCAAACGATTGCACTTATACTTTGTTATCTTCAGCCAGAAAAGGCAGCTCAGATAATGTCAGGGCTACCAGAGGAGCTTCAGGTAGAGGTTGCAAAAAGAATAGCAACTATGAGCAATACTTCTCCTATGGTTATTGAAGAGGTTGAAGAGGTACTTCAAAAGAAGCTATCAAGTCTTATTAGAGCTGAATTTGCGACTATTGGAGGGGTACAGTCTCTTGTTGATATATTAAATAATGTAGATAGGGGAACAGAAAAATCTATTTTAGATGAGTTAGATAGAGAACAGCCAGAACTTGCAGAAAAAGTAAGAGAAAAGATGTTCATATTCGAAGATATTATTACTCTTGATAATGTATCTATACAGAGAATTTTAAGAGAAGTGGATACAAAGGATCTTGCCCTTGCAATAAAGGCATCTTCGGAAGAAGTTGCTGAAGTTATATATAAGAATATGTCAAAGCGTGCTGCTCAGACTTTAAAAGAAGATATTGAGTTTATGGGACCTGTTAGACTTGTGGATGTTGAAAAAGCTCAGCAAGCTATTGTTGCAATAATACGAAGACTTGATGAAGCTGGTGAAATAGTAATTTCAAGGGGTGGAGAAGATGCAATCATCGTTTAGGATAATAAAAACAAGCAGAATAGATAATGATTTTGTAATATCAACTCCATCTGTTGAAACTTTTTATAATAAAATGATAAAAAATGATGAAAAGGAATTTAATATTGAAGATATAAAAGATGCTGTAAAAAAAGAAATTTATGATGAAAAAGAAAAAATATTAAATGAGGCTCAGGATAAAGCACAGTCTATAATTAATGAGGCTAAAATTAAAGCAGAAGAGATTTATGAAAATGCTAAGGATGAAGGATTTCAAGAAGGATATAAAGAAGGTTACTCAAAAGGTTATGAATTTGGAATTGATGAAGCAAGAAAGGAAATGGAAGATAAAAGAAAAAGCGCTGAATCCTATGTAAAGGAAAGTTATGATAAAACAAGGCAGTTTATTAAGGAATTTCAAGATGAAATAATTTCTCTATCAGTTGAAATTGCAAAATCAATTATAAAATCTGAGCTTCTTATTAATTCAGATGCTGTTTTTAAAATAGCAGAAAGTATTATATCTAGATCAGTTGATAAGAAACTTATAATACTAAAAGTAAATCCTATGGATTTAAATGTTTTAAAGGATAGAAAAGAAGAACTATCATTGTATGTTGAAGATAGTAGCAATTTGATAATTCTTGGCGATAATGCAATAGAGCAGGGTAATATAGTTGCTGAAACAAAATCTGGGTTTATTGATGGAAGCATAGATACTCAATTAGATATAATATTAAAATCTTTAAGTGAGGCTAAATATGATAAAGATTGATTTTGAAAATATTAAAAGAAAACTTAAAGATATAGATACTATTAAATTAACAGGTAAAGTAAAAAAAGTAATAGGGCTTACTATTGAGGTCGAAGGAATACAATCCTTTGTAGGTGAAGTGTGTATTATTCATACAAAAGAAAAAAAGGTTTTTGCAGAGGTAGTTGGATTTAAGGATAATTCTGTTTTATTGATGCCCCTTGGAGATTTAACAGGAGTTGCACCTGGATATCCAGTCGAACCTACAGGAAAACTTTTAAATGTTAAGGTTTCTGATGAACTTTTAGGTAAAGTTTTAGATGGACTTGGAAGACCCTATGATGAAAGTTCCATTCGACATGATAGAGAATATTCTTTAGATAATGATCCACCAACTCCACTTTCAAGAAAAAGAATTGATACTATAATGTCTACAGGTATAAGAGCAATAGATGGATTTTTGACCTGTGGTATAGGACAAAGAGTAGGTATATTTGCAGGAAGTGGAGTAGGTAAAAGTACGCTTCTTGGAATGATAGCTCGATATAGTGATGCTGATGTTAATGTAATAGGGCTTATTGGAGAAAGAGGAAGAGAAGTTAAGGAATTTTTAGAAAAGGATTTGGGCCCTGAGGGACTAAAAAAATCAGTAGTTGTAGTTGCAACTTCCGATCAGCCACCGCTTTTAAGGTTAAAAGGAGCTTTTACTGCAACGGCTGTTGCTGAATACTTCAGGGACAAAGGGCTTAATGTAATGCTTATGATGGATTCAGTAACAAGGTTTGCTATGGCCCAAAGGGAAGTGGGGTTGACTATTGGAGAGCCGCCTGCAACAAAAGGATATACACCGTCGGTTTTTGCAATGCTTCCAAGGCTCATGGAAAGATCAGGTAATTCAGATAAAGGTTCAATAACAGCTTTTTATACGGTTCTTGTCGATGGAGATGATTTAAATGAGCCTATAGCCGATGCGGTAAGAGGTATACTTGATGGACATATAGTTTTATCAAGAAAACTTGCCAATAAAAATCATTTTCCAGCAATAGATGTAATGGCCAGCATATCAAGGCTTATGCCGGAAATAGCTGATGAAGAACACAGAAAAAAAGCAGGAGAACTGAGAGATATAATTTCTACCTATAAGGAATCGGAAGATCTTATAAATATAGGTGCATATCAAAAGGGAAGTAATAAAAAGATAGACAGAGCTATTGAACTTATAGATGATATAGAATCTTTTTTGAAGCAAGGAATGAAAGAATATTCTTCCTATAAAGAAACCTATGAAAGGATTTTATCGATTGGATAGGTGATTATATGGAAAAGTTTAAATATAACCTTCAAAAGGTTCTTGATTTTAAAATGGAAATTGAGGAGAAAAAGAAAGAGGAATATGTAAAAGTATATAAAAGATATATTTTAGCGTTAGAAAAACTAAATAGATTGTTAAAGCAAAAAAGTGAATTTGAAAAGAAAAAGTTTATAAAAAGCGGAATAGATTGTGCAAATTATTCCAGATATTTTTATTATCTTCAAAAAACTATAGATATTGAGAATAAAAATGTTGAAAAAATAAAAAGTGAACTTGAAAAGAAAAAAGATGAACTTATTAAATCAACGTCAGATAGAAAGATGATTGAAAATTTGAAGGAAAAAGCAAAAATAGAGTTTGACTTTGAGCAAAATAAAAAAGAACAAATTCAAAACGATGATTTTGCATTGTTTTCTTATGTAAGAAATGAAAGGAGGTGAAAATATGGAAGTAGCTTCAGTTAATTCTAATTTAAATATTCAATCTGTATGCGATAATGATAAACCTTTAGGTGAAGATGTTTTTTCTGAGCTCTTTAGCGCTGTATTTGCTAATTTTTTCTTAAATCAAAATATTCAAGTTCAAGAAGGTGTTTGTAACAATACAGTTTGTACTGATTTAAAAGTTGATGTAAAAAATGTAGAAAATAATTCTATTGATTTAGGTTTAAAGGATTTAAATTTATCAAATATATCAACTGATTTTATAAAAAATTCTATAATAAGTAATGCCAACTTTATTAATAAAGAAAATAAAGATGAACTTGATTCAATATTAAAGGAGCTTGGAATAAATCAAGAGGATTTTAATAAGAAAATATCATTTATATTAAATAACATCGAAAAAGATAATGATATTTTAAAAAGTGACATGCTTTTAGGAAAGGAACAATCAAAAGTAGTATCTGATCAAGATAAAAATTTACAAACTTTAGTTTCTAAAGATATTACAAAAGACGAGAAAATTTCGCATAATAAAATGGATTTATATTCCGATGCTGAAAGACCTAGTTTACAAGAAATTAATGGAGAAAAAGAAACTAAAGAAACTAATAAGATGATGCTTAAGGTTGAAGCTAAAGAAGAAAAACCTGTTTTAAACAAGAAAAATGATGAAATAAAAATTGACAAAATAAATATACAAACTGAAAATCATGTAAATAAAATTAAAGAATTTACTCTAGATAAGTTATCTGATAAAAATAATCACTTTGTTAAAAATAGTGAAGAATTAGTAGAAGTTATAGTTGAAAAATTTAAAACTCTTAGAGTACCTGGCTTTACACAGGTAAAGGTTAAACTTATGCCTGAGAACCTTGGAGAAATTACAGTAAAGGTAGTTCTTGAAAAAGGCCAGATAAATGGAAATATAATAGCTGACAAGAAGGAAACTGCTAATATTATTATGGGCAATATTGAGAATTTAAAAACAGAATTGAAAAACAGCAATGTTAATTTTAATAATATATCTGTTAACATTGCATCTGATGAAAATTATAGTGATCAGAGAAATCATAGTAGTTTTAATAATTTTAAAGAAAACAAAAAAAATCAAGATAATTTTTCTGAATTTAAACCAGAAAATAATAAAGAGAATGAAGATGGTTTTAGTATTATAGCATAGGAGGATTTAAAGTGGAAATAAATGCTATAAGAAACACTCAAAATCAAAAGTCTAAAGTAGAAAAGCATGATATAGTAGATAAGAATGTTTTTTTAAAGATATTATCAGTGGAACTTGCCAATCAAGATCCGTTAAATGCAAAAGATAATACTCAATATATTTCTCAGCTTGCGCAATTTACATCCCTTGAACAGACAAGTAATTTGTATTCTTCTATTTCAAAACTTCTTATATCACAAAGAACAACCGAAGGTACACTTTTAATAGGAAAAGATGTGGGCTTTAAAGTTAATGATGGTAGTGATAAAGAAACTATAAAATATGATGTAGTAAAGTCGATTAAAATTGAAAAAGGAAATGTTTATTTAATAACTGAAAAAGGTAAATATAGTATTGATGATGTTGTATCGGTAGGGAAATAATGTATTAAAAAACAGAATAAAAAATTAATAAAATTATCAAATATAAGCTGTAGCGGAAAATATAAAATAGGAGGGTTTATATGTTAAGGTCACTTTTTTCTGGAGTTAGTGGAATGAAAAGTCAGCAAACAAAGCTTGATGTTATAGGAAATAACATTGCGAATGTTAATACGCCTGGATTTAAAGGTGCAAGGGTAACTTTTAAGGATATGTTAAGCCAGACTTTGCAGGGGGCAAGTGCACCTGCGGGAGGAAGAGGAGGTACAAATCCAAAGCAAGCGGGACTTGGTGTTTCTGTTGCAGCCGTTGATACAAATATGAATCAGGGAGCTTTTCAACCTACCGGATATTCAACAGACTTTGCAATAGAAGGAAATGGTTTTTTTGTTATTTCTGATGGCGTTGAAACAAAATATACAAGGGATGGTTCTTTTAGCATTGATAAAGATGGATTTTTAGTTACATCTGATGGTTTGCACGTTAGAGGTTTTAGAAATGATAATATAGATGATGAAGTAGCAGAAGATAATGTTCCAACGCTGGATTCAGAAGATTCCTTTGATAATACTGATTTTAATAATATAAAAAATATAAGAATTCCTCTTAAAGCAGTTGTAGGTGATGGAGAAATTAAGCTAACAAGTTTTGGTGTTGATAAAGATGGTATAATAAAAGCTACTTATGGTGAGAAAGTAGTTAAAATTGGGCAGATTGTTATGGCAAATTTTCAAAACCCAAGGGGTTTAATGAAAAATGGAAGCAATACATATACTCAATCGTCAAACTCTGGATCTCCTGAGCTTGGTATTGCTGCTTCCGCAGGTTTTGGAACTATAAACCAGGGTGTAATTGAAATGTCAAATGTTGATCTTGCAAATGAATTTACTGAAATGATAATAACAAGCAGAGCATTTCAGGCTAATTCAAGAACAATTACAACGTCTGATGAGATACTTCAAGAGCTTTTAAATATAAAAAGATAAGAGGTATTAATATATGATTAAGCTGACAGGATTTAATCATCAAGTATTTTATTTAAATAATGATTTGATTGAAAAAATTGAAGTTACTCCGGATACAGTAATTACACTTACAACAGGGAAAAAATTTGTTGTGATTGAAACTCCGGAGGAAATTATAAATAAAATAGTTGATTTTAGAAGAAGGTATACTTTGGGCAGTCCGGAGGTAATAAAATGAAGAAAAAAGATATATCGACAACTTTAGGCCTAGGTCTTGGCTTTCTAGTTATTTTAATTGGTATGGCTTTAGACAATGGAAAAATTGCGTTAAGCGGCTTAAAGCTTTTCTGGGATTTACCGTCTGTATTTATTACATTTGGAGGTTCCTTTTTTACAGTGCTTATTGCTTTCCCTTTGGAATCTGTAAAGCGCCTTCCTCAAATGATAAAAAATGCTTTTTTTCAAAAAAGCACTTCGCAAGTTGAAATTATTCATAAATTTGTTGAACTATCTAAAAAAGCAAGAAGAGAAGGACTTTTATCTCTTGAAGATGAAATTCAGAATTTGGATGATAATTTTATAAAAAGTGGTATACAGATGGTTGTTGATGGTTTAGAACCTGAAACTATAAGAGAAATATTAGAACTTGAAACTTATGAAATGCAAAGGCGTCACTCATCAGGAATAAATATTTTGAAGGCATGGGCTGGTTACGGTCCTGCCTATGGTATGATAGGAACTCTTATTGGTCTTGTGCAGATGCTTGCAAATTTAAACGATCCTAAAGCTCTTGGACCTGGTATGAGTAAAGCTATAATAACATCTTTCTATGGTTCGGTAATGGCAAACTTTATTTTTGGGCCTCTTGCTGCAAAACTTGAATTAAAGAGTGAGGTTGAGGCAAAGGTTAGAGAAATGATTGTTGAAGGTATACTTGCTATACAGGCTGGTGTAAATCCTAGAATCGTTGAAGATAAGCTAAAGACATACTTGTCTCCAGCAGAAAGATTAAAAATGATGAGTGAAAATTCACAAGGAAGTATGGTGACTGAGGGTGAGTAAAAAAAAGGAAGTAGAAAAAAAGGAAATAAGTCAGGAATGGCTTACTACATATTCTGATATGGTAACTTTGCTTCTCACATTCTTTGTACTTTTATATTCTTTTTCTCAGATTGATGCTACAAAATTTAAAACAATAGCTCTCTCTCTTGCTCAATCTTTTGGTGCTACATCAGGGTATATAACAAAGGGGGGAGATATAGGACCAACCCCCGTTGATGATAAAATAAATTTTCAAAATGATACTAAAACAAAAGATGATTTAGAAATAGGTAAGAATAATAAGATGTCAGGAGAGACTCAAAATATTTATAAAAAAGTAAGTGACTTTGTAAAATCAAACAATCTAGAAGCTAAGGTTTCTGTAAAGGAGGACGTTAGAGGAGTTATTATTGAACTTCAAGAGAAGATATTATTTGATTCTGGAAGTTCAGAAATTAAAACAAACAGTATTCCTCTTCTTGATAAGTTGTCAGAACTTTTATCAAGTGTTCCTAATGAAGTTATAGTAGAAGGTCATACTGATAATGTTCCGATAAATAAGGAATATTATAAAAGTAATTGGGAACTTTCTGCAGATAGAGCTGTGAAAGTTGTAAGATATTTTACCGAAAACAAAAGACTTGATCCTACAAAATTTGTTGCTACAGGATGTGGAGAATTTAGACCTATAGATACTAATTCGACGCCTTTAGGAAGACAAAAAAATAGAAGGGTTAACATTTTAATAGTAACGACAAAGGAGAGTAAGAAATGAGCAGTGGAAAAAGCAAAATAATAATTATTATTTTAGTTGTTTTGTTGCTAATAGCTATAGGAGTGGGGACTTTTTTTGGATATAGTTATTTTGTTAAATCTAAAAAATCAGAAGTTAAAAAAGTTCCGGAAATGACAGTAGCTCTTGAAAATATTATAGTAAATTTATCTGATGAAGATGCAAAGGTATATATAAAAACACAGATAAATCTTGCTTATACAAAGAAAAATGGGGATCAGGAAATTAATGCTTATCTGCCTCAAATTAGAGATAGAATAAATTTATATTTAAGAAGCAAAAAATCTACTGATTTTAATAAAGATGGATTAAACAAAATAAGAGAAGAACTTTTAAAACAGGTTAATGATGTTATAGGAGATAATGTTGTAACGAATTTGTATTTTTATGAAATTATAATACAGTGATAAGGTGATTAAATGGATTATAGTTTTTTTTACGAACTTTTAAAAATAATAGTGTTGATGCCATTGATAATTTTTCTTATATATATTACTTTTAATTTTGGAGAAAAATATTTAAAAAAATTAAATAATAAAAGAATTATAAAAATATATGAAAAAGTTCCCATGGGACAAAATACCTATTTATCCGTTGTATGTATTGATGATAAGGTATATTTAATTTCAAGTAGTAATAATGGGATAAGAATATTAAAAGAATTAGACAGTAAATCTATATTAATATATGAAAACAAAGGGGAACCCCTATTTGGTGATTATTTAAATATTATAAAAAGGAAGAAGTATAATGAATAAAAATGTTCGTAAAACTATTTATTTATTGTTTTTTTTCATTATTATAATTAGTATTACAGCAAAGGCAGAGCCATCTTTTCAAATACCTAAAGTTACTTTATCTGTTGATGGATCAAAAAATCCAAAGGAATATGTTGATAATATAAAAATTTTAATACTTTTAACATCATTAACTTTTATACCATCTATTGTATTGATGATGACATCTTTTACTAGAATAATTGTAGTGTTTGGATTTTTAAGGAATGCTTTATCAACTCAACAGTCTCCTCCAAATCAAGTATTAATTGGCCTTGCTCTTTTTATGACGATATTTATTATGTCTCCAGTATATAGCAAGGTCAATAAGGAGGCGATTCAGCCTTATATAAGTGGTAAGATTTCACAGGAGCAGGCAATCGATATAGGAAGTAAACCAATCAAAGATTTTATGTTAAAACAAACAAGAGAAAAGGATATAGCTCTTTTTTATACCGCTGCTAATATTGAAAAACCAAAGGAAAGGTATGAAGTTTCTTTTAAGATTTTAATTCCTGCATTTGTAATAAGTGAGCTTAAAACAGCCTTTCAAATGGGTTTTTTGATATATGTTCCTTTTATAGTAATTGATATAATAATTGCAAGTATATTAATGTCTATGGGAATGTTCATGCTTCCACCAGTTACCATATCCCTTCCTTTTAAAATATTATTATTTGTATTAGCAGATGGATGGCATCTTGTGGTTAAATCATTAATTAAAAGCTTTATATAGGAGGCAATTATGAGTGAAGCTTTTGCATTAGAAATAGGTAAACAAGCTATAATTACTGCTGTGAAAATAGCAGCTCCAGTTTTAATAGTTTCAATGTTGGTAGGACTTTTGATCGGAATATTTCAGGCTGCAACACAAATACAGGAGCAAACTTTAACATTTGTTCCTAAGATAATAGCGATAATTTTTGTATTGCTTGTTATTGGACCATGGATGCTAAAAAGTCTTATTCAATTTATACAAAATATGATTAATAGTATTGAAATAATAGTAAAATAGGTGAAGCGATGCAAGTTAATTTTATCATATATTTTCTTTCAACAATAAGAATAATGGCAATGCTTATTTTATCACCAATATTTTCTTTAAAGCAGATACCATCTGCTGTTAAGGTGGGGTTATCATTAATTATATCTATGCTTATATCCCCTTCTTTGGCTAAAATTCAAAGTTCGCTACCCTATACTTTAACAGAATTAATAGTTGCTGTAGGATTTGAAATTTTAATTGGTGCTTCGATAGGATATGTTGCAACTTTAATATTTAATTCTATAAGAGTGGCTGCTCAGTTTATGGATTTTACTATTGGATTTTCAATGGCACAGTATTATGATCCATCGACTGCTGGTAATTCTACACCGCTTGAAAGGTTTTTCAATTGGCTTGCCATAATGATATTTTTAACTTTTAATTTTCATCATGTTATATTATCGGCAATTATTAAAAGTTTTCAAGTTATACCTGTAAATATTATTTCAATAAATTTTAATTATTTTTTTGCTATATTATCTGTTTTTTCAAAAAGCTTTTTAATAGCAATACAGCTTGCAGCCCCAATTGTTATAGTTATTTTTATTACTGATTTTACTTTGGGTCTTATCTCAAGATCTGTGCCACAACTTAATATTTTTATGCTAAGTCTTCCTATAAAAATTCTTGTAGGGTTGCTTGCAATAGCTGCAATATTACCAGGTTTATCTCATATTTTTGTTAAAGTATTTGAAAGAATGTCATCAGATTTAATAAAATTTTTTAATGTGGTTCCTTTTATTGTGTTGATGGCCAATGATGATAAAACAGAGGAACCTTCACATAAGAAGCTTCAAGAAGCTAAAAAGAAGGGACAAACTGCTAAAAGCGTTGACTTAAATTCAGCACTTATTTTATTAGGAATAGGAATAATACTTTCTGTGATGGGAGAATTTTATTATAACAATGGAAGGCTTTTTATAATAGATAGTTTTAATCATGTAACTAAACAGGATTTAAATATTGAAAGTGTAACGGCATTTTTTATATATAATCTTAAGAATATTTTAATAGCAACTTTGCCTATAGCATTGACAGTTATGATTTTAGGTATAATAGGTAATTTAGCACAAACTGGAATAATATTAACATCAGAAGGTTTGAAGTTTAAATTTGAAAGATTAAATCCATTAGAAGGTTTTAAAAAATTTTTTAATAAAAGAACTTATTTTGAACTTATAAAATCTATATCTAAAATACTTGTAATTGGATATGTAGTTTTTAAATTTATAAAGTCAAAACTTAATGTAATTTTAAAAACATCAGATTTAAATCCTTTGGGAATATACCCGTTTGTAAAAAATTTAATTGATGCACAGATTGCAAGATTAATAATTATGCTTTTTATTATTGGAATTACAGATTATATTTTTCAAAAAAGGCAGTTTAAAAAAGATATGATGATGACAAAACAAGAGGTTAAGGAAGAAATGAAGCAATCTGAAGGTGATCCTCAAATTAAATCGAGGATAAAACAAAAACAAAGGGAACTTGCGATGAGAAGAATGATGCATGAAGTTCCTAAAGCTACTGTTGTTGTTACAAACCCGACACATTTTGCAGTTGCTTTAAGATATGATAGAAACAAAGATTTTGCTCCAAGAGTTGTTGCAAAAGGATGCGATTTAGTTGCTCTTAAAATAAAAGAAATTGCAAAACAAAGTAATGTACCTATTATTGAAAATAGAGAAATTGCAAGATCTCTTTATGCAAAAGTTGATATAAATGAAATAATACCTGATGAATTATATCAGGCGGTTGCGGAAATAATAGCTTATGTTTACAGCATAAATAATCATCGAGGGTGAAGTAGATGGATAATAAAAAATTAAGCAAAAATTTAGATATTATAGTAGCTGTTTCGGTAATTTTAATAGTTTTAATGATAATCATACCTTTAAAGCCATGGATGTTGGATGTTTTGTTAGCTTTTAATATTTCTTTTTCTCTTATTATTGTCTTATTGACAATGTTTACAACTGAAGTTTTAGAGTTTTCAATTTTTCCGACTCTTTTACTTATAACAACACTTTTTAGGTTAGGTCTTAATATTTCTTCAACAAGGCTTATTTTAGGGCAGGCTCAGGCAGGAAAGATAATTGAGGCTTTTGGGAATTTTGTTGTTGGAGGAAATTATGTAGTTGGATTTATATTATTTATAATTATTATAGTTGTTCAATTCGTTGTTATTACTAATGGTGCAGGAAGAGTTGCTGAAGTTGCTGCAAGATTTACTCTTGATGCTATGCCAGGAAAGCAGATGAGCATAGATGCAGATCTTAATGCTGGTATTATAAGTGAAGCTGAGGCAAAGGATAAAAGAAAAAAACTTCAAATGGAAGCTGATTTTTATGGAGCTATGGATGGAGCTAGTAAATTTGTTAAAGGAGATGCAATTGCTGGTATTGTAATTGTTGTTATTAATATAATAGGTGGAATAATTATAGGAATACTTTTTCATAATATGTCTGCAATGGACGCATTAACAAGGTACGCTCTTTTAACTGTTGGTGATGGCCTTGTAAGTCAGATACCAGCATTACTCATTTCAACTGCATCAGGTATAATCGTTACAAGATCAGCTAGCGATACCTCTTTTGGAAAAGAATTTTCAAAGCAAATAACATCATATCCTAAGGTTCTTGGAATAACTGCAGGAATACTTTTTACATTGTCATTAATTCCTTCATTACCAAAAGGGGCGTTTATATCTGTTTCGGTTATTTTTGCAGCATTGTCGTATCTTTTAATAAGAGATGAAAAGAAAAAAATGGTATTACAAAATATGCCTATTAGTGAAAACATAAAACCTGAAAAAAGCGAACCAGAAAACGTTATTAATCTTT
The DNA here is from genome assembly GCA_026417075.1 of Caloramator sp. Lineage (GTDB taxonomy): Bacteria > Bacillota > Clostridia > Clostridiales > Caloramatoraceae > Caloramator_B. The sequence continues at coordinate 87 of JAOADY010000164.1, read as the reverse complement.
TAAATGTGGAACCTCTTGAAATCGAAATTGGATATGGTCTTATTCCTCTTGCAGACTGTCTCTTATACACATCTCCGAGCCCACGAG
>JAOADY010000107.1 GCA_026417075.1 Caloramator sp. | reverse complement strand
AATTATTAGGAACCAAAACAGAAATATATGAATGGATTAATAGCGATGGTAGCAATATGAATGTGACATTTCAGAATGGTAAAGTAGAATCAAAAGCCCAGTTTCAATTAAAATAGAGTTACTCATTTTGTACACCCTTATGTGTTTTAAATATGAGGGTGTATTTTTTATTGTATAAAATAAAGTTATATTTACCTAAAACTAATGTGGGAAAAGTGTGGGAATAACAAAAATAAAAAGGCTCTAATTTCTGAGAGCCTTTAATTATCAGTATTTTGGCAGGGGCAGAAGGAATCGAACCCTCAACCAACGGTTTTGGAGACCGCTACTCTACCAATTGAGCTATACCCCTGCGACAAAAACTATTATATAATATATCCTTCAAAAAGGCAATACCTAATTCGTACTTTTTAAGGTTGAGATTGTGTTTAATCCTTTAAAAGCTTCATGGCTTCATCGAACAATTCTTGTATAAGTAGCCTAAAGCCGTCCTTTGTTATTACGCTTTTAATAACTGCAGGAAGCTTATCGTATTGGTTTACAACCCATTCTAATTTATCCTTTCCTTCTGATATTGAGAATTCCTCTGCCTTTTTTTCAATATAGAGCATAAGCTCAAGAGCGATTCTTTGAGCTAGTGTTCTATTTACTAAATAATATATTATAAGAATTATAATTGTTGTAATAATTCCCCAATATGCCATAGTATTCCCTCCTCATAAATATAATATGAAATTAATTTATAGGAGGTTAAAAAGATTTATCTTAATTTATTTCCACAATAAGGGCAATATATAAAATTATAATCTACTTCATTTTTACAATTAGGGCAAATATTATAGTCATAATTATTATAAAGAGGCTTTAAATCTTCATCATTAAGGGTTATATCCCTTCCACTTTCAATCTCTTCCCCCTTTTCAATAGGTATTTCGAAGGGGCGATTGCAACATCTTGAAATTACATAATATCTATTTGACCATTTTATTATTGGTATGAAGAAAAAATGGAAAACATTATATGTTTTAATCAGTCTGAAGGAAGTCATAGCTCCGCAAGATTTACATATAACGTTTTGAATATCCTTTATTTCCTCTTGTTTTGTTTCTATTCCGAAAATACCTATAAAAAACATAAAAATCCCTCCCATACTATATTATATCATTTTATCTTAAGTACATAATTTTTAAGATTTTCAAGGCTATTTTATACTTCATTATTTAAAATATATAGTATAATATATATAAAAAATGGTGGTGGTATTATGAAAAGTATCCTTGGAATAATAGAGGACAGCCCTATAATAGCAGCAGTCAGAGATATAAAGGAACTTGAAAATGCGATAGAGAGTAGATCAGGTATAATATTTATGCTCTGTGGAAGTATTTTAAACATTGAAAAAATTATTGAAAGGATTAAAAATAAAGAAAAGTATGTGTTTATACATATAGATTTAGTAGAGGGGCTTGGAAGAGACAGCGCAGCGGTAGAGTTTTTAAAAGGGGTAGGAGCTGATGGCATTATAACAACAAAACCATCCCTTATAAAGGATGCAAAATACTTCGGTATGTATGCAATTCAAAGACTTTTTATGGTGGATTCTCGTTCTCTTGAAACGGGTATTAAAAGTATATTAGATGAAAAACCTAATGCAGTAGAAATAATGCCTGCAGCAACATCAAAAATAATTAAAAAAATACACGAGAGAATAAACATACCTGTTATAGCTGGGGGACTTGTACTTGAAAAGAGCGATATTATAAATGCTCTATCTAACGGAGCAGTAGCAGTATCTACATCACAGAACTTTTTATGGGATGAATAAAAAAATACCCGGAGAACTTTCTCCGGGTTAATGGGTAAATGGGTTGGGGTTTATTTGTTGCCGCTTTTATTATTTTATCATATTTTTGTATTTTATGTGTTAAGATTTTGTAAACAAAAGTAAATGTATGTCGAAATTAATAAAAAAGTAGGAGATGTGTTTATGGATATTAAAGTGCTTGGTATAGAAACAAGCTGTGATGAAACATCAGCGTCAGTTGTATTAAACGGAAGACAGGTTATTTCAAATGTAATATCTTCCCAGATAGATATACATAAAAAATTCGGTGGAGTAGTGCCAGAGGTTGCATCAAGAAAGCATATTGAGGCTGTGTGTAATGTAGTAAAACAGGCTATTGATGAGGCAGGTTTATCCTTTGAAGATATAGATGTAATAGCAGCAACCTATGGACCAGGGCTTGTAGGAGCTCTTTTAGTTGGTCTTTCCTATGCAAAGGGTTTGTCTCTATCTTTAAACAAACCCTTTATCGGTGTAAATCATATAGAGGGGCATATAAGTGCAAACTATATTGTCCATAAAAATCTTGAACCGCCCTTTGTATGCCTCGTGGTTTCTGGAGGGCATACCCATCTTGTATATGTAAAAGACTATGGAGAATACGAAATAATAGGAAGAACGAGGGATGATGCTGCAGGGGAGGCCTATGATAAGGTTGCAAGGGCAATAGGGCTTGGCTATCCAGGTGGTCCTCTTATAGATAAACTTGCAAAGGAAGGAAATAAAAATTCAATTAAATTTCCGAGAGCTTATCTTGAAGATGACAGTTTCGATTTTTCATTTAGCGGTCTTAAATCTGCAGTTTTAAATTACCTAAATAAAATGAATATGCAAGGACTTGAAATAAACAGAGCAGATGTTGCAGCAAGTTTTCAACAGTCAGTAGTAGAGGTCCTTGTGGATAAGTCTATTGCTGCTGTAAAATATAAAAGAGTTAATACTTTATGTATTGCAGGAGGCGTTGCATCTAATAGTGAACTTAGAAATCAAATGGAGAAAAAATGCAAAAAAGAAGGAATAAGATTTTTATATCCGAATACAATATTATGCACTGATAATGCTGCCATGATAGCTTGTGCCGGATATTATGATTATATAAAATATGGAGCTTCAAAATTGTCCCTTAATGCAGTAGCGGCATTAAAAATAGGAGAAAGGTGTGAATAAACTCGATTTATTGTTAGTAAATTTTAATATGTTGATAAAATTCTGTGGATATTGTGAAATACAGTTGAAAAACTAATAAACAAAGGGATTTTAATTGTGGATAAGTATGTGGATATTGTGGATATTAACATAATATTAAAAATCATTATAAATATAATAAATTTTCGGATAAATTTGCTTTGTTTATAATAGTATGATTAAAAAAAACAGTTATTAATATAAAAATCCCATAAACTTTAAACCTGTTAAAAATAATTTATGAATTATTAACAGACTAAAAGCTTATGGGATTTTTAGTTATATTGTATATAAAGATTTGTATTGTAAAACTTTGAAAATGTATTTTGGATTTTTGTATATTGTTATAAAATGGAGAATATTTTATTCCTCAACTTCAGCTAAAAGCTGTTCCCATTTTTCGTAAAGCTCGTCGAGATATTTTTTAGCATCTTCAAATTCTTTGTTAACTTCAATTGATTTTTCGGGATTTGAATATACTTCTTCAAGACACATAAGATTTTGAAGTTCATGTATTTTCGAATCGGTTATTTCGATTTCCTTTTCAATATCTTTAATCATCTGTTTTTGCTGTTTCTTTTTCTCTTGTATTTTTCTTAACTTTCTTTTTTCTTCTCTTATTTCTGTTTTGGTTTTTCCTTCGGTGTTTACTACTACTTCATCATATTGGCTGTTTTTTTTAGCTATATAATATTGAAAATTTCCAAGATATTCGGTTATATTTCCATCCTTCATTTCAATAATTTTGTTTGTTACTTTATTTAAAAAGTATCTATCGTGGGAAATTACAAAAAGGGTTCCTTCATACTCTAAAAGTGCCTTTTCAAGGGCTTCCCTTGATAAAATATCAAGATGATTTGTAGGCTCGTCAAGAAGCAGAAAATTTGCTTTTGAGAGCATTAATTTTAATAAAGAAAGCCTGCATTTCTCTCCGCCAGAAAGAGTTTCAACCTTTTTGAAGACATCATCTCCTGTAAATAAAAAGGCAGCAAGATAATTTCTAACCTGTGTTATAGTGAGGTCAGGATATTCATCCCATAACTCATCGAGAACTATTTTATCCATCGATAAATCCTTTTGCTCTTGATCGTAGTAGCCTATATACATGTTTTTGCCAATTCTTATATACCCTTCATCACAGGGTATATTGCCGCATATAATTTTAAATAGGGTGCTTTTTCCTTTTCCATTTTCTCCTATTAGAGCAGTTCTTTCACCCCTTCTTATCATAAAGGAAAGGTTAGTAAACAGACTTTTATCATCAAAGGACTTTGAAAGATTTTCTACGATTAGAACATCATTTCCGCTTCTGCATTTAACATCAAATTCAATCCTTGTAGATTTATTTTCCATATTTGGTCTATCTAATCTTTCTATTCTCTCGAGAGCTTTTTCTCTGCTTTCAGCTTGTTTAATGCTTTTTTCTCTGTTATAAGAGCGATATCTTTCTATTATTTCCTCAAGTCTTTTTATTTCTTTTTGTTGAAGTGAGTATTCCTTCATTTTTTGTTCAAAGCGTTTTTCTCTTTCACAGATAAAGAAAGAATAATTTCCGTTATACTCTTCGATAATTCCATCGGTAAGTTCAAAGGTTCTATTAGTTATAACATCGAGAAAGTATCTATCATGGGATATTATTAAAGCAGTTCCTTTATATTCCTTAAGAAAGTTCTCAAGAAATTCAATGGCATCAAGGTCAAGATGATTAGTAGGTTCATCAAGAAGAAGTATGTCGGGATTTGATAAAAGAAGCTTTGATAGTGCAATTCTTGTTTTTTGGCCTCCTGATAAATATGCTATTTTCTTTGAAAAATCTTCCGCTGAAATTCCAAGACCAATAAGCATACCTTTGACAAAACTTTCACAGCTATAACCATTATTTCTTTCATATTCTTCCTGAAGATGACCATATTCATTAAGAAGCTTTTTATATTCATCAGAATCTAGGCTTTCGTTGGACATTAGATTTTCAAGTTCCCTTAAACGAACTTCTATCTTTTTTAAATTGTCAAATACTTTCATAGTTTCATCAAAAACAGTAGAATCTTCATCAAGGTTTAAGTTTTGAGAAAGATACCCTATTTTTTTCCCTTGACCTATCAAAATATCTCCAGAATCAGGTTTTAAATCTCCACTTATAATTTTTAATATAGTTGTTTTTCCAACTCCGTTAGAACCTACAAGTCCAACCTTTTCGTTCTCATTAATTGTGAAAGAAACATTTTTTAGAATTACATCTATTCCATAGGATTTTTGTATTTTATTTAAAGATAATGCTATCATATTAACACCTCATTTTAATAATAACAATGATATTTTACTATTTTTTGATATATTTTTTCAATGGAATATTTTTTAGAAAATTATTTCGATTGACACATAAATGTTTATATATTAACATATTTATGTAGAATTATAAAGTTAAAGTAAATGAAATACTTAAAGTTATTAAATAAGCTTATATAAAGTTTAATTATATAGGAGTTGAAAAGTTTTATGAATAAGAAAACTATGATTTCAATGGCTGTCATTAGAAGGCTTCCTAAATATCATAGATATCTTGGAGAACTTCTCAATAATGATATAACAAGGATATCTTCAAAGGAGCTTTCGGAGAGAATCGGCTTTACGGCATCTCAAATAAGACAGGATTTAAATTGCTTTGGTGATTTTGGACAGCAAGGATACGGGTATAATGTTCGAGAGCTTTATGATGAGATTAGTAAAATACTTGGTCTTACGAGGACTTATACTACTGTTATTATTGGTGCTGGGAACATAGGACAGGCAGTTGCAAATTATTCTAAATTTGAAAAACTTGGATTTGAATTAAAGGGAATATTCGATAAAAATCCAAAGCTTATAGGAATAAAAATAAGAGACATTGAAGTTAAGGATGTTGATGATCTTTCAGAGTTTCTTGAGAAAAATAAAATTGATATTGGAATTATTTGCGTTCCAAGAACACAGGCGCAAGGCATTGCAGATATATTTGTAAAAAAAGGCATAAAGGCAATTTGGAATTTTGCTCCCACGGATCTTAACGTGCCAGAGGATGTTATTGTTGAAAATGTACATCTTAGTGAGAGTCTTTTAACTCTCAGTTATAGACTTAATGAAGCTAAACTTTTCGGCGAAGAATAAACCTTATCTATTAAGAAATTTATTTATTAATGTTTTATAAAATAGGCATTCTGTTATGTCTATTTTATAAAATTTTTGATTTTTTATTAAATTTATAGAGCTTATAATATTGAATAGCTATTTTTTGAACATTAAGAAGCTCTTGTCTTGCTTTTTGGAAGACTTAGAACTTTTAGAGATTTATTCCTTTGAAACAATTGAAAGTTCTAAATTTTTCTGTATCAGCAAGACAAGAGCTTTAAAACTTTGTTAGCAATAAAATTTTTTCAATTAATGAATTAAAATTTATTCTTAGTTATTTTAAATTATCAATATAATCAGCTGCATAAAGGGCTGCTATCTGCCCTTCTCCAATTGCCTTTGCAATTTGATATGGTTTTCCTGTAATATCTCCTGCAGCATAAAGACCTTTAATATTAGTTTCCATATTTTTATTTACTTTAACATGAGCACCATCTACTTCAAGACCTGGGACTAAAGTTCCTAAGGGGTAACTATCTTTTATTACAAAAAAGCCGTCAGCTTCAATCTTAGTATTTTTTAAAACTAGCTTTTTTGCTGTGAAATCTCCTTCAAATTTTAAAGGAATATCTTTTATTATTTCTACGTTATTGCTAAAGTTAAAATCTTCATTTACAGTTGGAATAAAAAATACTTTTTTGCAGACTTCCGATAAAAATTTTGTTTCTTCAATAGACTCTTTGTTATATCCAATAACTCCTACTACTTTACCTTTATAAAGAGGAGCATCGCAGGTAGCGCAGTAGCTTACACCTGAACCTAAAAATTTATCTTCATTTTCTATAGATTTTTTAAAATCAACTCCAACAGATAGAATAACGGTCTTTGCTTCAATCATTTCTGTTTCTGCTTGGATTGAGAAGTACCCACCCATGGTATAAATCGTGTTTACCATTTTTGATGATATATTAACATCTAGGATGTTTAAATGTCTGTTTAACTTTTCAATAAGTTCGGGACCTTTTATTTCAATAAATCCTGGATAATTATGAATTGAAGGGGACAGCAGAACTTTTTTACTGTCCCTTCCAAAAATTATTACGGATTTATTACGAGCCTTTGCGTTTATAGCTGCAGATATACCTGCAGGACCTTTTCCTATTATAGCAATATCATACATTATATATTTAGGGCTCCTTTTATTGCATCTTCGATTTGGTTTTCAGGTCTAAAGCCGATTATTTTGCCAAGGGCTTTGCCTTCATTAAATAATATAAGGGTTGGTATGCTTTGAATCCCGAACATATTTGCACTCATTGGATTTTGATCAACATCTACTTTAACAACTTTAAGTTGTCCGTCATACTTTGAGGCAATGTTGTCGATTGTTGGTGCAAGCATTTTGCATGGACCGCACCAAGTAGCCCAGAAATCAACAAGTACTGGTTTATCTGAGTTTAAAACTTCTTCTTTAAAATTTGAATCAGTTGCATGTATTACCATAATTATAACCTCCTATCATATACCCATAAGGGGTATTTTTGATATTATAATATTCTTTTTAAGGCAAAATGTCAATAGATTTTTACAAACATTTTACCAAAGATAAACTTAAATTGGAACAAACAGCTTAAAAAATGTGTCATAATAATACAAGAATAAATCGCAAAGAGGTGGTTACGTGTCGAAAAGAGTAACAAGGTCAACGCTATTTTTAGTTCTATTTATGTTTATTTTTGCACAGTTTACAGTATCCTATGCAGCAACATCGAGTTTTACTCCTTATAAGGTAGTAATAACTGCCAATAGCCTAAATATTAGACAAACCCCCTCAACCTCAGGAAAGATTGTAGGATATTATAAAAAGGGAACGATAGTTGATGTGGTAGGCATATCATGGAACTTTTTAAAAACAAATAGGGGATATATTGTATCTGCATATACAAAGAAATATACAACATCTGCTATATCTTTGGTCTCAAGAGGGACAAGTTTTATACCTTATAAAGCTGTTGTATCATTGAATTATGTTAATATCAGACAAGGTCCTTCTACAAATTATAAGGTTATAGGTAAATATTATAAAAATAATATTGTGGATGTAATAGGAATATATGGGAATTTCTTAAAGACAAAGAAAGGGTATATAGTAAATTATAGTGTAAAAAAAGTAGAGTCAAATGTTGTAAGCACACCGAATACACCTGAAAAACCTGAAGTACCTGTAGTTACAACTCCACCATTATATAGGGCAAAGATTTTGGCAAGTATACTTTCAATAAGACAGGAGGCTTCATCATCTTCAAAAGAAGTTGGAAAATATTATAGAGGAGATGTTGTTGACATATTTGGAAAGGAAGGGAACTTTCTAAAAACTAACAAAGGGTATATTTATGAATCCTATACTGAAAGAATACAGGATACATCGAGAGGAAATACTTCAAGTAATGTAGGGAAATATTTACTTGTCAATGAAGATACTCAGCTTCTTTTAAATACAGATGGCACTTATGATGAAAGATATGCAGTTAAAGGGAAAACATTTAAAATACTAGATGAAGAAAACGGATATTTTAAAATTAAAATGGGGGCAATATATGGTTATATAAGCAATGATAAAGTTACAGTTCTTGACTATCAGCCAAAGGATAAACTCACTGTTGCCTGGAATTATATCTATGCAAAATCATCAAACCAAAGCTATTTGAAGGATAGCAACCACTATATAAATAATAACAGTGCAACTTATGGTCTTGATGTTATATCTCCTACATGGTTTTATATGACTGGAGATTATAAAAATCCGTCATCTATTAAGGTTGCTGAGAAGGCTGATAGAGAATATGTAATAAAAGCTCATAGAAACGGATATGAAGTTCATGGACTTTTCTCTGAGTTTAGTGCAGACAGGGCATATGCTATGTTTACTAATAGCAACATTCGTCAACAGGTTATAGATGATGTAGTAAAATATGCACTAACCTATAATCTTGATG
>JAOADY010000167.1 GCA_026417075.1 Caloramator sp. | reverse complement strand
TGCCTTCGGCATGCCTATTTTTTATAAATTTCCTATTTATTAAAAACTATTTTTTAGAATTTAGTAAAAACCTAAGTAATTTTGAGTAATTATACGTCTAGCTACGCTATTTTTTCATATTTACTTAACACAATCAAATTTTGTAGTATATCTTTTCATATTCTTTATAACAAAAAAATCTATTTTTATAGTATAAAAATATTCATAATGGATAATATAATAATCGAAGTTCAAAATATTAACTACGTTTAAAAGGCAATCCCTTATTTTACTCCTGTTTGTTCCTGTTTCTGTGCTGCCATAAAAAATTACATATTGTTCCATGGGGATTGCCTTTTTTATTTTAACTTCTATATGCTTTTTATTAACCTATAATATGAACATGATTTATTCTGATTTACATATAAATTATATCTATTGCACCTAAAACCATCAAAATAAAAACATGTACTACAATAACCATATTTTAAATTATCATACTGGCTATCTAAAAGCTTATAATATTCCTTTAAATACATCTGAAATGCCTTATAAGCCATTCCATTGTTCTCTATTTTTTGTGCTTCTTTAAAATTATGCAAATCATATATATCAAAACCGCCCTTATAAAGCACAGCTTTTTTTATTATTTTATTAGCCAATGCTACATTTCTTTTCCTCATTTCAATTGCCATAAGTTCTAAGCAACTATAAGTACATCTATCATAAATTATGCTTTCCCCAGTTTCCCTATAAGCATTTTTAAATAGTTCAAATCTGCTACAAAGTATTCTATCAGTCATAATTTCAAAATTTTCTTTATCTCCAATAAGAAGATAAATCTCGGCTTTTTTTAGCCATATTTGCTCAATCCATGAAACATGATATACTCCAATATCATCCCCAAGTATTACATCTCTACTCCAATTTTTTTCAGCCCTATCAAGCATTCTTTGTGCCTCATCGTAAAATTCATCATCTATACTCTCACTAGAGAGCAAGTACAAGTTCCAAACCAAAAGGTTCCTTTCCTTTAAATTTAATGTATCATCTTTAATAGAATTTACTATCTCTAAAGATAATGCAGTACCCTCATTTCTAAAACCATATGTTCTGTAAAATCCGGCTATAATTGAAGCTATAGTTCTATTTCCTTTGCTACAATCATTAATAAACATTGATATTTTATCTTTATCACAGTTGCTGTGATAGCTTAACATCAAATATTCCTCCGAGTAGTTCTTTATATAATTATATGAAGAATATGCATTTATTTTGTATCTTTAAAAAAATAGTACATGTCATATTTATTTGCTTAAATAATATGCATTTTTTTTGAGATAATATATAACATTGTTGGATTTTATTCTAATATTACCTTCCGAATCATATCCAGCATAAGTTACTAAATTTAAATCATTTCCTATAAATCCAACTTTTTTATGATCGCTCCCATCAAAATTAACTACCCATAAATAAAGTTTGCCATTCTTTCTGAAATAAGGCAACTGAGAAATATAAACTATCCTTCCATCCCTAGTAAAATGCGGCTTCCTTGACCACACATATTTAGGATTATATGAAAGTATCTTATCTTTTTTATATGTATGACCGGTTGAATAGGATTTATAATTCATCTTAGTTAACTTTTTAAAATTACCATTAACATCGGCTAATATTATATCATTCGATGTCACATCATCAAATATAATATATTTTTTATCTTCAGAAATATCATAGAAAGTCTGAGAGGATGTATCCTCCAAATTTAAAAATTCTTTTAAGTCTCCCTTTACTTTATAATTTATTTTTAATACTGAACCATTAGCAGTTTTATACTCATAACTTAACTTTTTTTCATTTTCTACAGAAGTATTGATATTATTTTTAGTTTTAGGAACTGTGTTTTTCTTATTCGTATTATCTGCACTAATATTTCTTTTTTGATTATCAACTTTTTTCTCTGTGATCTTCTTATTTTTTAATATGTTTATGTTAATATTGATGTTATTTTTATTTAAAAAATACTTTCCTCCAAAATAAGAAGCGCTTATAAAAATAAGTATTATAAGTATTATATTTATTCTTCTTCTTTTCATCTGTTGTTCATATTTGCTACTGAATATACTTGGTTTTCCCATATCTATTCCTCCCAAATAATACTATTAATTATTATACCCTAATATTTAAATTAAAAAAAGGAGGTTAAACCTCCTTTTTTTAATCTTATATTTTATTTATTCTTATTTTTAAATATTCCAGTAAGCATAAGTGCTATAGCTCCATCTCCAGTAACATTACATGCTGTTCCGAAACTATCCTGAAGAGCAAATATAGTAAGCATAAGAGCAACTCCAGATTGATCGAAACCTAAAATACCTGTAATTAACCCTAATGAAGCCATTACTGTGCCTCCTGGTACACCTGGAGCACCAATTGCAAAAACACCGAGAAGAATAATAAATATAACCATAGTATGCATTTGCGGTAATGTTCCATATAATATTTTTGATACCGTCATAACAAAAAATGTTTCTGTTAGCACAGAGCCACAAAGATGTATAGTTGATCCTATAGGTATTGCAAAATCTACAACTTCCCTATCAAGTACCTTTGACTTTCTTGCACAGCTAAGAGCAACTGGAAGAGTTGCTGCACTAGACATAGTGCCAACAGCTGTTAAATACGCAGGACCATAATGCTTTATAACTTCCATTGGATTTTTCTTTGATATTAAGCCTGCAACTAGATAAAGTAATGTAAGCCATATGAAATGCCCAACAATAACTATAAGAATTACCTTTAAAAATATCGGAAATTGTTTTGTTATTCTGCCTTCATAAGTTAAACCAGCAAAGGTTGCTGATATAAAAACAGGAAGAATAGGTATTACCATTTTTGTTACTACCTGCATCATAATATTATTAAGTTCTACTAAAATGTTGTTTATATTTTTTGAATCCGTCCAAATAACTGTAAGCCCTAATACTATTGATAGTACTAGTGCTGTCATTACAGACATAACCGGTGGTATGTCAAGTTTAAATACTAACTCAGGTAATTTTTTAAGTCCCTCAGGATTACTTACAATATTAAGCCCCGGAATCAATATGTAACCTGCAATAGCCGAAAAAGCCGCTGCCCCAACTGATGATAAATATGCTATTAAAATTGCACACCCTAACATTTTACTTGCATTTGATTTTAATCCTGTTATTGAAGGTGTAATAAATCCCAATATTATAAGTGGAACACAGAAAAATATAAACTGCCCTAGTATATACTTCAAAGTGGCTATAATTCCTATTAATGTTGAATTAACTGTTAATCCTAATATAATACCTAATATAACCGCCAAAACAATTTTTACTATTAAACTATCTTTCATTTTAGACATTTAAATCCCCCTTGCTTTTATAGTTTTTTTCTATTATTTAAATCAAAATAATATATTTATTAAATAGTGCCCTAAAATGAAAAAAATTGAAATAGCTGGGGTTATTTATCCCCAAGCATTATTTCAATTATCTTATTATCAACTCCTGATAAACCTTCCTTGCATAATTTACCAAGATTTTTTATTGTATTTTCAGTTTCTTTTGATACGATTCCATCATAGTCAGATATAATAACATTATTCTTAGCAAGATATGCTTGAATAACTGCCTCTGAAGATGCTGTTGAAAGTTTAAAGGCACATCCTCCCTTTGCACCGTCGCATAAAAGTCCTGCCAGATTGCCTATCATATTCTTTATAGCACCCTCTATCTGCTTATCATCGCATCCTATAAGCCATGCAACCGAAGCACAGGCTCCAACTCCTGCAGCAATACCACAGCCGCATACAGGAGACAATCTCCCTGTGTATTCTTTAATATAAACTGTAACAAGATGACTCAGGGCAAGTGCTCTTGAAAGTTTCTCATCGCCATAGCCTAAAAATCGGCAAACAATTGAAGCTGGGATAATAGCAGTAATGCCATGGTTTCCACTCCCAGCACTGCTCATAACCGGCATATTAACTCCAGCCATTCTTGCATCGGAAGCTGCTGCTGTATAAAATCTTACCGTATTTGCCATATCCTTGTCAATGGTTCCAGTATCTATTAACTTTTTAATTCCTCGTCCGAGACCAAGTCCTATCCCTTCTTCAAGCCCTTTAGCTGCTATTTCCATATTTATTTTCTCGCCCTCAAGAAGAAATCTTATATCTTCAAATGGAATATTTTCTATTATTTCTATAAGTTCTTTAATAGTTAAATCCCCTATTTTTTCAAGTTCTTCTTTACTACTACAGGATTTATAATCTTTTTTATAAATCACATTTCCATTGGCTTCAACATAGGTTATGTTAGTATGAAAACCTTCAATTATGCAAACTGCATAACCCTTATCAGTTTTTACATCTGCTCTTATATAAAAGTTATCTTTAGAGTCATCAACTCCTATTTCAACTATTCCTTTGCATAAAAGTTTTTCCGCATTTTTTTCATCTTCTAATGTAACATTTTTAAAAACCTCAAGTCCTAAATCAGAATCTCCACAAACAGCTGATAAAGCTATGGCAAAGGGTATTCCACTATGACTTGTCCCTGGAATTCCAACTCTCATACCATTCTTAAATATATTGGGACTTAACTTTACAGATATATTATCAGGTTCCCCTTTAACTTCCTTACAAGCTCTTGCTACTGCAATGCCAACAGCTACAGGCTCTGTACAGCCTAATGCCGGCTTTACTTGTTGATTTAACACTTTAACTATTTTATCATAATTCATTTTTTTCCCTCCCTTCGCACTTTAAATACGCAAGGATCATGCCAACATTTTTATCCTAAAAATTATATATAAATATTCTCAAACATAGTTTTTAAGAATTCTCAAATAAACAAAAATATTTATTAAATTTCTCATTTACAATAATTTTTATCAATATTGAGAATTAGGAAGTGAATTCTTCTAATTTCCTATATAATGTTGCAAGACTAATACCGAGTTTTTCTGCAGTTATTTTCTTACCTTCCGTTGTTCTTCCATATTTATCTAAATATTGTTTGATTATATCTTTCTCAAATTGTTTAATTTTACTTTCAAGGGAACATTCATCTATATTTATTTCCAAAGGACAAAAATTTTTTTTGTTTTTATTTAATAAATAATCCGGCAAATCTTCTATTTTAATTTCACAGCCTGCTGAAAAAGTTACAGCATATTCTAAAACATTTTCAAGTTCTCTTACATTCCCTGGCCATTCATAATTTAAAAAAAAGTTTTCAACCTGTTTCGATAAGGATTTCTTTTCTACTCCCATTTTCAAACTTAACTTATTTAATATGTACTCTGAACAAAGTATTACATCATTTTCTCTTTCTTTTAATGAAGGTATATTTAAAGGTATAACATTAAGTCTATAAAACAAATCTTTTCTAAAACCTTTTTCCTCAACAAGCTGCTCTAAATTTTTATGAGTAGCACAGATTATTCTTACATCAACCTTGATAGGACTAGAACCTCCTACCTTTATTATTTCTCTTTCTTGAATTGCTCTTAAAAGCTTAGGCTGTAAATGCAATGGTAAGTCTCCTATCTCATCCAAAAAAAGCGTACCTTTATTTGCAAGTTCAAATTTACCAATCTTGCCTTTAATACTTGCTCCTGTAAATGCTCCTGATTCATAACCAAAAAGCTCCGATTCTAAAAGATTTTCAGGAATACTAGCACAATTTACAGCAACAAAAGCTTCATCTTTTCTTTTACTACAACAATGTATTGCTCTTGCAAACAATTCCTTGCCAGTCCCGCTATCACCTTCAAGGAGTATGGTAGAATCAGACAGAGATGCAATTTTAGCCTTTTCTATTACCTTTACTAGTTTTTTACTTTTTCCTACTATATTAGAAAAATCTATATTATCAGATTTTGTATAATTCATTGCAATATTTATAATTTCTTTTAGACCATCAAAACTTATAAGCGTTGAAATTTTTTGATTATCAGCAACTATTTCATTTATTTCATATATAACTTTTACATAATTTTCTCCGATAACCCAGTTTTCAATTAACTCCTTATTATGAGTGTCAGTTATTTTAAGATTTTTTATTATTTTATGAATATTTTTCCCAATTATAGTTTCTTCACTGAAATTAATACCCAATATCTTTATTGCCTTTGTATTTATATGGGTAATCACTTCTTCAGAATTTATAATAACTATTCCTTTATTTATAGAATTTATAATTTCATTTATTTCTGCCATTTCAATTATAAGCTTATTTTTTATTTTTATATTCAAAACTTCATTTTCTATTATTTTAGCAGTCTGGGATAACATTTTTTTATATTCACAGGATTTGGCTATCATATTATTAATCTGCTTAGGACTAAATGCTACAAATCCTATTACCCCTATAACATTTCCATCAAGTTTTATTGGATATGCCATATTCCCTATTTCTTGACATTTTAAATGATTAGCACAGTTTTTGCATTTCTCTTTTTTTCTAATATCTATATTTATCTCTTCGTTGCCATCTTTTAATACCTTTGCAAATATAGAATTCTCAGGGCAATTCTTATTTATCTCTCCAATAAATCCACCTGTACCTCCTATTCTTACATAATTCTCAT
Organism: Caloramator sp.; assembly: GCA_026417075.1. GTDB lineage: Bacteria > Bacillota > Clostridia > Clostridiales > Caloramatoraceae > Caloramator_B. The sequence goes on along the minus strand of JAOADY010000167.1, from coordinate 26,111 downwards.
CAACAACCGTTACATCAACATCAAGAGCAGAAGATAAATCTTGAGATAAATGCTGTATTCTATCCTGCAATAGTTTTAAATAGGACATTTTTATCCCTCCAAACAGAATATATACTACTATTTTATCATAAAAGGTTCTATAATAAATGCTGGGGCGTAGCCCCAACAATTGACAAAGAGCCCTTAATTAAAATACCTATAAAACAAGCAAAGATGGGCATTTGAATAATTGCCCACCCCAACTATTGACATAGAGCCAAAAATAAAAGGATCATCTTTTGATGATCCTTACTGGTGGGCTATCGGGGACTCGAACCCAGGACACCCTGATTAAGAGTCAGGTGCTCTACCAACTGAGCTAATAGCCCGTATTTATTTGGTGGGCCATCGGGGACTCGAACCCAGGACACCCTGATTAAGAGTCAGGTGCTCTACCAACTGAGCTAATGACCCGCATTCTCTTTTCTGGTGCGCCCAGTAGGATTCGAACCTACGACCTTCAGATTCGAAGTCTGCAACTCTATCCAGCTGAGCTATGGGCGCCTCTCTGGCCTTTTTTGGTGCGCCCAGAGGGATTCGAACCCCCGGCACACGGCTTAGAAGGCCGTTGCTCTATCCAACTGAGCTATGGGCGCATATATGGAGCGGGTGATGGGAATCGAACCCACGTTACCAGCTTGGAAGACTGGCACTCTACCATTGAGTTACACCCGCATATTCAGCTTAAATATAATAACATATTCCGCCGTTCTTGTCAACAATCTTTTTAATGGTCGGGGTGACAGGGATTGAACCTGCGACCTCATGGTCCCAAACCACGCGCGCTCCCATCTGCGCCACACCCCGAAACCTTTTTTAAGTCATTTCTTCCGGCGACAATATAGAGTATACAGGATATTATGTAAATCGTCAATACCTTTTTTTTAAAAAATATATTTCAATTTTAAAAACTTCTTCAAACGCTAATATTCAAGCCTTATAAGATTAAAATCAATATCTCCCGTATCATTTATATCAACTACTGCACATCCAGGTTTTGTGTCCCTTGGTCTTGATACACTACCTGGATTTAAAAAAAATATATTTTTCCTATTATTTATATCTTGAACATGAGTATGACCATATAAAACAAGTTCAGCACCTGCTTCTAGAGCTTTAAAATAAAGGCTCTCAAGTCCAAAATAAACATTATATCTATGTCCATGGGTTATAAATATTTTTTTTCCATTAATACTTAATACTTTCTCAGGTATTCTTTCTACTCCAAAGTCATTATTGCCACTTACATATTCTACGGGCAATTTATATTTTTCATTAACTTTTATTATATCCCGGTATTCATCTCCTAAGTGTATTACAAGATCTAACTTTCCCATACTTTTTATAGCCTTATCTAACATATATAAATCCCGATGGGAATCGCTGACTACGCCAATACGCACAAAACCTTCCCCCTATCTTAATCCTATAGAAATAAGTTTTTCCTGTAAATCCTTCAACGCCCTTGCACGATGACTAATTCTGTTTTTTTCATCCGAACTTAGCTGAGCAAAGGTTTTATTAATATCTTCAACTAAAAACAAAGGATCATATCCAAATCCATTACTACCTAATTCTTTTTCAGTTATTATACCTCTTATTTCTCCTCTTGCAAATACTTTATCTCCATCAGGCGTTACAAGAACAATAGCTGTTACAAATCTTGCCCCTCTTTTTCCCTTTGGAACTCCCTTTAAAAGCGATAACAATTTTTCATTATTTTTTTTATAATTTCCATGTTCTCCAGCAAATCTTGCAGAATATACTCCGGGAGCACCGTTTAAAGCATCAACTTCAAGACCTGAATCATCTGCAATACATGGAAGTCCTGTTAAATCTGCTATAGTTTTTGCCTTTATATACGCATTTTCTTCAAAGGTTGTTCCATTTTCTTCTATTTCACAATCTATTCCGGCTTCTTTTAAAGATAAAATTTCATCGCAAAAGCCATTTAAAATGTTTTTTATCTCATCTACTTTATGATTATTGTTGCTGGCTATTATTATTTTCTCTAATTTCATTACTTTCTCCTCCAGTGCCTATTCTTTTACCCCCATCTCCGAGAGAATCCTTTTGTATTGCTATTAAATTCTCTATTCCTTCCTTTGCATACAAAAGTAATTTATCAAGCTCTTCTCTACTAAATGGACTATCCTCTCCAGTTCCTTGTATTTCAACAAACTGCCCCTTATCCGTCATAACAACGTTCATATCTACTCTTGCCTTTGAATCTTCCTCGAAACAAAGATCGGTTAAAACTTCATCATCCACAACTCCAACGCTTACAGCCGCGACATAACTTTTTATAGGATATACTGAAAAATTAACAGTGCTGTCTAACTTGTTTACCGCATCAACAAGGGCTACAAAAGCTCCTGTTATAGAAGCAGTTCTTGTTCCTCCATCTGCTTGTATAACATCACAATCTATCCAAATAGTCCTCTCTCCAATTAATTTTAAATCAACAACAGATCTTAATGCTCTTCCTATAATTCTTTGTATCTCTGCTGTCCTTCCATCAACTCTTCCCTTGCTTACTTCCCTTGCTTTTCTTATATGAGTTGACCTTGGAATCATACCATATTCACAGGTTATCCATCCTTCTCCTGTTCCTTTTAAAAATGGTGGAACTTTATCTTCGATAGATGCCGTACAAATAACCTTAGTATTTCCTGATTCAACAAGCACAGAACCCTCAGCATGCATTATATAATTTCTAGTAATTTTATATGGTCTTATCTCATTGCTTTGTCTTCCATCAATTCTTGCCATTTATATCCTCCCTTAACTTATAAAAAAGTAAAAAACTTTTACTTTTTCAAAATATTTTACAAATAGTACTTTGTTTTAGTACAAGAAAACGTAGTTTTTACTACTTTGAGAATTTTAAGTTTCAAAGATTTAATTTATAGATTTCATCCGAATCAGGAGGAGATAATTCCCTTTCTTTACCCTTTGATAAAATTATTTTCCCCTCATCTATTATTTTTCCTGCTATGCAAGCTTTTATTTTATTATCATGCAGCTTTTTAATAAGCTCCTCTCCATTGCTGCAAGTAATTATCATACATCCGCTAGATATTAATCTCAAGGGGTCTAAATTTAAAGTCTCACATATAATCCTAGTTTCTTCTTGTATAGTTATTTTATCTTCATAAACATAAACTCCCTTGCCGCTGCTCTGTGCCACTTCCCAAATTGCTCCAAGCACTCCACCCTCTGTAGCATCGTGCATAGCATTTATTCCAAATTCTCCTGCAATCAAACCTGTTTTTACAACGCTGATATCTTTTATAAGATTTTGAGCTCTTAAAAGAATTTCTTCATTTATTTTAACTTTCAACTTCTCATAATAATCCTTTGCAATTATCGCAGTACCCTCAGCAGCAATATTACCTGTAATTATGACATCATCTCCTGTTTTTGCTCCTCCAGTTGTAACATATCTTTTTCCTTTACTCTTTCCTATTGCAGTTATTGAAAGTACTATTCTATTTACGGCATCAGTTATCTCCGTATGCCCTCCTAGAACATCTATATTTAATTCTTCACAGGTTTCGTTTATTTCATTCATAACTTTTTTAATATCATCAATTGTACTACTTGGAGGCACCAGTATCGTAACAAGAACTCCTAAGGGAGCAACCCCTGAAGAAGCAATATCGTTGCAACATATATGTATACCTATTCTTCCTGCATCATTTTGTGCTGCCGTTACAGGATCTGTAGTTAAAACTAAAACCTCATTGTCAAAATCTACTATTGAGCAGTCCTCTCCAACTTTAGGACCTACAAAAATATCTTTATTTTTTTTCTTTATGCTTGAAATTATTATATCCTCAAGCACATCATTGGGAAGTTTACCACACTTCATTTTAAAACCTCCATTTCCAAATATATTATACATATATAACAACAAGATGACAAATTAATAAATTTATAATTCTATGTAAATTTACATGTCCACCATACATAAAATAAATATAAGGAATTATTATCATAGGTGGTGTAAATTTTGCAAGACCATCAAAAAAACATCGATTTATTAAACACTTCCATTAAGCTGTGCTGTATGAGCGTTGATAATATTAAATGGGGAATACTCTACTCAGGTGCCGGTATATGTCAATTTGGGGATGTGAAAGATATTAAAAGAATTTTAAATCCTATTGAATCGTCGGAAAAATTTAACAACACATCAGAAGACATAATACTCTTAAAATGTTCATACAAAAAAGGCAAGCCTCTTTTAGATATATCCAATTGGGATAGAGAGCACAAATATATGTGGAATCCTAATAGTTTTAATAAAACAATCCTCCCTGCTTCTCAGGCCTATGCTATATTAGGTCTTTTAAAAACTATGGAATTTATTGAACCTAAAGATGATTTTTTATCATATTTAATGATTTTAACTGCTCAAAATTACTATGATTTTTCAACTGCATATATGAGAAATGAAGACGGGCTTTTTATATCTGTTGAGGATAAAACAAAAAATTTCGAAGAGGAACTTAAAATAAAACCTATTCAAAAGGAAGCAAAACTCATAGATCAAATTTTTATGCATGAAGCTCTTTTGTTCCTTTATAAATCTTCTTCTAAAAGCAGTAATGATAGCATTTCTTCAAAGACAGATAAATACAATATCGACTTAAATAATCTTTTTGATTTTTTATTTAATAACTGCAACGAAATATTTGAGTTGTCATCGAAGGAACTCAGCCTTGCTATATCATCCTTTGCTCGATGTATAGCTTTAGAAGAGGACATAGAAAGAAAGGAAAAATACAGGCTTTTAGTTTCTTTGCTTTGTGCAGAACTTGAATCCAGAATAAAAATTACCGGAGAAGTAGAAAGAGGAGGAATTGATACTTCAGTTACTTCAGTAATTACTCATTTTAAAACCGTTTCAGCTCTTCTTGAAGGCTATTTTGAAACTAAAATTGAAAAATTTAAAGATGCTGCTTTTAAAACATATAATATTCTTTTAGATCTATATGATCCTGTATATTCTCTTTTTATATACGATGATTATTCTAAAATAAGTTACTCTATCAGAGATATCTGTGAAATTTTAAAATGTATGTTTTTAGTATATTCTACTACTGATAGTGAACAAACTTTAAAAATGATTACAGACTTTTATAGTGCTTCTATTGAAAATTCAAATATAATGCAAAGCATCTCAAGCAGCGATATGTATTTTAAAGGTCATAATATAAATATTAAAGAATTGCCTGACATATATGCTTCAGGAAAAGCTCCTGTATTTATTAAAAGTTTTAGAACATCATATAAAAAATATCCTACTTCACTTACTCTTTCAAGACAATTTTACAGTTTTTATTCCTTCTACTCAAGCTACATCTTCCTTCATTATTTCAACCAAATAATAGATTATGTAGATAATAATGAAAATAAAATTCCCCCAAAAATCGATAATATTAATAATTCACCTGACGACTCTTTAATTTTTGCTGAATAAATTTATTTTAATTGTTAATAACATATCTTAAATAAGTAACAGGACATAACTAAAAATAGCCACAACGAAAGCATGAAACAAATGCGATAAGTTTATATAGATATTAAATTTTTTAATTATTTGTTTCACACTAACCCTTCTTCCTGTGAAAAATATATAGAAAATCATTATAATATTGAATCTTTTCCTTTGTAAATAAATATGGTACAAAAATTCAATACTATAATTAAGGAGGGGATTTTAAATGACAAATATAAACTGCTCTGCAAACTGTGTTCATGAAAAGAACGGAAAATGCACCTTAAACCATGTTAGTATTACCCAAAGCGTAATGGGTCATGGAACCAACTGTGCATATTTTTCTCCACGTGAGAAAACTTCAGATGCTCCTCCTGAAAAAGAATAAGGCCCGCTAATGCGGGCCTTAAAATCACTTCTTTACGCTTTCATCTACATAAGCATGATCAAAATATACAGTTGCAAGAGGGGTTTTATATACTCCCTTAATCCACGGCTGTATGCACATATTGCTTACATAAAAGTATATTGGACAAATCCCCATTTCATCTATTATAATCTTTTCAGCATCATGCATGAGCTGATCTCTCTTTGCCAAATCTATGGTAACCTTAGCTTCCTTAAGAAGAGCATCATACTGTGCATTAGTGTATTTACCGTCATTAAATGAATTATCGCTCATGAACATATCAAGGAATGTCATAGGATCAACATAATCAGCAATCCATCCTCCCCTTGCAATATCAAATTGTCCATTTTGTCTTGTCTTTTGGAATACCTTCCACTCCTGATTAGCAAGCTTAATATTGATACCAAGGTTTTTCTTCCACATATCCTGAATCATTTCAGCTATCTTTTTGTGGGATTCGTTTGTATTATAAAGATATGTCATCTCTGGGAATCCCTTTCCATCTGGAAATCCAGCTTCAGCTAAAAGCTGTTTTGCAAGATTTACATCTTCTTTAAATAAATCTCCTGCCTTTTCTCTAAAATCTGTTTTTCCATCGGATTCTTTTATTCCATAGGGTACCTGAGCATAGGCTGCTATCTGACCTGTTTTTAATACTGCTTCCTTTATAGATTGTCTATTTATAGCTAGAGCCAACGCTTTCCTTACTCTTACATCATTTAAAGGAGCTTTTTTTGTATTGAAATATAAATAATACGTTCCAATTTCAGGTATTATCTGAAGCTTCTTTTCTTTAATAAGCCTTGGAGCTTCTGCTGGAGGAACCGATTCTATAATGTCAATTTCTCCCTTTTCCCAGGATGGCAAAGCTGACGATGCCTCATTTACCATAACCCAAGTCATCTTCGAGAGTTTAACATTTTTTGCATCCCAGTAATTCTCATTCTTTATCCATTCCATAGAGTCGTTGTGAGTCCATTTTACCATCTTAAAAGGACCATTCCCAATGTATGTCTCTCCACTTTGTGTCCACTGCTCTCCGCCCTTTTCAAGAGCATCCTGCCTTAAAGGCATGTATATTGGCATTGCAACAAGCTGCAGGAAAAATGCTGTTGGAACTTTTAATGTAACTTCTATAGTATAATCATCCTTAACCTTAATCCCGACATCTTCCCATTGTGCTTCCCCTTTATAGTATTCCTGTGCGTTTTTTATATTATCAGTAAGAAAAAAAGCATAAGAGGCTGCAAGTTTAGGATCAAGCGCTCTCTTCCAAGCAAATTCAAAATCCTTTGCAGTAACAGGTTTTCCATCTGACCATTTTGCATCCTTTCTAAGATAGAATGTATAAATCGTTCCATCAGAGCTTATTTCCCATTTCTCTGCAACTCCTGGTTTAACGTTGTTATCATCGCCTATTCTTGTAAGCCCTTCGAAAGCATTTACAATAACAGTTGCTCCATCAACTGCCTCATTTAATGCAGGGTCTATTGTCTCCGAGTCAGTACCAAGGTTGTAAATAAGAGTTTGATTAGCATTTGACGCACTCTTATTACCACAACCAGCAAATAGTGTTGTAGCCAAAGCTATGGTAAGAATGAGAGTTAAGCAGATAAATAATTTTTTTCTTTTCATAATAAACCCCCTTATTTTTATTTTTTTCCAGTATATAAATTTTACTGGATATTCATCATAATAATATTTATTGATATTTAATCAAATAAATGACAAGCCACGTAATGATCTCCACCTAAATCCTTAAAGGCTGGATTTTCTTTTGAACATATAGGCTTTGCAAATCTGCATCTTCCCTTAAACCTGCATCCTGGAGGAGGATCTATAGGAGATGGTATCTCACCCTCAAGTATGATTCTCTTTTTTTCTTCCGCTATATCAGGATCAGGAATAGGTATTGAGGATAAAAGAGCCTGAGTATAAGGATGCTGAGGACTTTTATACAGCTCATTACTTGTTGCAAGTTCAACAAGTTTTCCAAGATACATAACCCCAACCCTGTTTGATATGTGCTTAACCATTGAAAGATCATGTGCTATAAAAAGATAAGTAAGCCCTAAATCACTCTGCAAGTCCTCAAGCATATTTACAACCTGTGCCTGAATCGAAACATCGAGAGCAGATATAGGTTCATCACAAACAATAAATTCAGGCTGAACAGCAAGAGCCCTTGCAATACCAATTCTTTGTCTTTGTCCCCCTGAAAATTCATGAGGATATCTATTTGCATGTTCACTATTTAGCCCAACCCTTTGAAGAAGATATTGAACCCTCTCGTCTCTTTCCTTTTTCCCCATTAACTTATGAATATCTATAGCTTCCCCTACTATATCTCCAACTGTCATCCTTGCATCTAAAGATGCATAAGGGTCTTGAAATATAATCTGCATCTTTCTTCTATATGGAAGCATTTGATTTACAGATAAACTTGTTATATTCCTCCCATCATATAATATTTCCCCAGAAGTTGGTTCATAAAGTTTCAATATAGTTCTGCCACAAGTAGTTTTACCACATCCTGACTCACCAACAAGCCCTAAAGTTTCTCCTTTTTTAATTCCAAAGGATACATCATCTACTGCCTTAACATAACTTGGTGAAGTTTTAAAAATCCCTTTTTTTACTGGAAAATATTTTTTCAAATTCTTTATCTCAATTAAAAATTCGCTTTTTTTCTCTTCCATCATTCTCTCCCCTTCCTTTAAAGCCTTCAACCTTTGGAGCATACGGATGATTGAGATAGCAGGCTGCTCTATGTCCTTCGCTTATTTCAAAATAAGGAGGCATTTTAATTTCACATATTCTCATTGCGTATTTACATCTAGGTGCAAATGGGCATCCTGCAGGGGGTTTTAAAAGATCCGGAGGCTGTCCTTCAATCGGCTTTAACCTCTCTTTAATTAATGTTTTAGGATTTGGAACGCTTCCTAATAGTCCTAACGTATAAGCATGGGATGGATTATAAAATATATCTCTTTTTGTTCCCTGCTCTACAATTTTCCCTCCATACATAACATTTATCCTGCTACAAAGATCTGCAACAACCCCAAGATCATGGGTTATAAGAATAATAGATGTATTTAGCTTATTTTTAAGTTCTTTCATCAAGTCGAGTATTTGTGCCTGAATAGTAACATCAAGAGCTGTGGTAGGCTCGTCAGCAATCAAAAGTTTAGGGTCACAGGATAGTGCCATTGCTATCATAACCCTTTGCCTCATACCACCGGAAAATTCATGGGGATATTGAGAGAGCCTTTTTTCTGCCTCAGGTATACCAACAAGCCTTAACAGTTCCACAGCCTTTTTCTTAGCATCATGTTTTGTCATTTTCTTATGCCTTAAAAGAGGTTCCATAAGCTGATTGCCTATTGTAAACACAGGGTTTAAAGAAGTCATAGGGTCTTGGAAAATCATGCTTATCTCATTCCCTCTAATTTTTAACATCTCTATATTAGATATTTTAACAAGATCCCTTCCCTCAAATAATGCACTTCCTTCTTTTATCTTTCCTGTATCAGCTAAAATCCTTAAAAGTGACATCATTGTAACGCTTTTCCCACAGCCTGACTCCCCAACAAGTCCTACTGCCTCTCCCTTTTCAACATCAAAAGTTATTCCCCTAACAGCCATAACCTCTCCAACATGGGTATAGAAAGAGGTATGAAGATTATTTACCTTTAACAGTTTTTCCATAGCCGTCCCTCCTATTTTCTCATTTTAGGATCAAGGGCATCTCTTAATCCATCTCCAAAAAGATTAAAAGCAAGCATTATAATGCATATAGCAAGGGAGGGGAAAAACAGCTGATAGGGATATGTTCTATAAGTCGTAATTGCATCGTTGCACAAAACTCCGAGGGATGCCATAGGAGCTGAAACCCCAAGCCCTATAAAACTTAAAAAAGCTTCAGTAAATATTGCACTTGGTATTGACATCATGAGAGTTACTATTATAGATCCCATACTGTTTGGAATAAGGTGTCTTAATATAATCCTAATATTTTTAACTCCAAGAGCTCTTGCAGCAAGAACAAATTCCTGCTGTTTTAATGCAAGAACCTGTCCTCTAACTATTCTTGCCATTCCAACCCAATAAGATATACCAAGAGCTATGAATATGTTAGATAGGCTTGCCTCACCTAAAACAACCATAAGAAGTATTACATACAAAACCGTTGGCACACTATATAATACATCAACAATACGCATCATTATATTATCAATGTTTCCTCCGTAATACCCGGATATACCTCCATATATTACACCTATTACAAAATTTATAAGGGCTGATACTATCCCAACAGATAAAGATATTCTCATACCATACAAAACTCTTACATAAAGATCTCTTCCAAGTTCATCAGTTCCAAACCAGTGTTCTGAATTTGGTGAAAGATTTAATGAATTTATATCGTTAGTTCTATAATCAAATTTTGAGAGATAAGGGCCAATTATCGAAATAAGAATAAGAATAATTAAAACGAACAAAGAAAAGGTTGCAACTCTGTTTTTCTTAAGCCTTCTCCAAGCATCCTGCCAATAGGTTTCACTTGGGCGTACAACTGTATTTAAATCTTTATCTTCTTTAGGAATATACTCAAAAAACTCTTTATCAATATCTTTAAAATTTAAATCCATTCCCTCACCCCCTAGTTATCAAGCTTTATTCTTGGATCGAATACAACATATAATATGTCAACTAAAAGATTAAAGGATACAAGAAGGAAACTATCAAATATTGTAAGTCCAAGAATAGTTGTATAGTCTCTGTTTGTAATGCTTTCAACAAACTGTCTTCCCATCCCTGGAATAGAGAAAATCTTTTCTATAACAAAACTTCCTGTTAAAATACCTGCAACCAATGGCCCAAGATATGTAATTACTGGAATAACTGCGTTTTTTAAAGCATGCTTATATACTACAATTTTATCTGGAATTCCCTTTGCCTTCGCAGTCCTTACATAATCCTGTCTTATAACATCAAGAAGGCTTGACCGTGTAAGTCTTGAAACAAAAGCTGTTGGTGTTGCTGCAAGGGCAATAGCTGGAAGAACATAGTGTTTTGCTGTTCCCCATCTCATCGACGGAAAAATACCAAGTTTAAAAGATAGAAAATATAAAAGAAGAGTTGCAAGTACAAAGCTTGGAATTGTTATACCTATTGTAGCAAGAAACATAACGAAATTATCTTGCCACTTTCCCTGATTTAATGCTGATATGATTCCAAAGGGTATACCAAATAAAAGTGAAAGAATAACAGAAACTCCTCCAAGCTGTGCAGATACTGGGAAGCCTTCTTCTATTAAGTCATTAACACTTCTTCCTATGTATCTGTAAGAAGGGCCAAAATCACCTTTTAAAAGATGTTTAAAATAGTCCTGATACTGCCACCAAAGTGGCTTGTCTAGATTATATCTTGCCTCAATCTGTTTTTTTATCTCAGGAGGTATCTTTTTTTCCTTCTCAAAGGGTCCCCCTGGAACAGCATGCATTAAAAGAAATGTTATTGTGGCTACTGCCCACATAGTTATAATGCAGGATATAACCCTTTTGATTATATACTTTACCAAACTTAACACCCCTTTATTAGTTCATATAAAAATATATGAATACTACTCAAAAAATAAAACAGAGATTAGATAAAATTTTTATAAATATTTTCATCCAATCTCTGTTTTATTTTTATTTATTTATAATCAATATATACCAAAAACTAAAAATAGTAGCAGTATACCTCCGAGAGCAAAAAGCATAGTTGAAATCTTAGGACTGCTTTTTTCATCAGATACATTACATCCATACAAGCTACTAAGCCCCCAAAGAAACAAAGTAAATGCAAGGCTTATCTCAAGAGGGAGCATTGTCGTAAAGGGTTTTAACACATCTCCATAGGAAATTCCAAAGAGAACAATCGTTGTGATTATGGATATAACAAAGGATATAAAGAACATTATCCACATCAAAATATCAAGAACCTTCATTTTAATTAACTCCTTTTATCATATCTTCAAAATCTTCTTCCGAAATTATTTTTATATTAAGCTCCTGAGCCTTTTTTAGTTTGCTTCCTGCATCCTCTCCTGCTAAAACATAGCTGGTTTTCTTTGATACACTTGAAGATACCTTCCCCCCAAGGCTCTCTATTATGCTTTCTGCCTCCTTTCTGCTGTATTTTGAAAGGCTTCCTGTTAAAACAAAGGTAAGATTTTCAAAAATTTTATTGTTATTATTTACTTCATTGAAAGTAAAATTTATACCCGATTGTCTGAATTTTTCAATAAGATTTTTATTATGCTCTTCTCCAAAAAAAGATAGTATACTCTTTGCCATCTTATCCCCTATTTCTTCAACTTCAATAAGCTCCTCATAGGATGCATTCATTAAATTATCTATGCTTTTAAAGGTCCTAGCAAGATTTTTTGCCCCTTTGCTTCCAACATATCTTATCCCAAGACCAAATATGAATTTATCTATGTCGTTAGCCTTGGTTTTCTCTATTGAACTTAAAAGATTCTGTGCAGATTTTTTACCCATTCTATCAAGTTTTACTAAATCATCAAATTTCAAATAATAAATATCTGCAGCATCGTGTATAAGATTATTATCCATAAGAAGACTAATTATTTGAGGCCCAAGTCCCTCTATATTCATAGCATCCCTTGAAGCAAAATGTATTATGCTTCTTTTAAGCTGAGCAGGACAGGATATGTTAGTACATCTTAACGCAGCCTCTCCTTCTTCCCTTACAACATCTCCCCCACATTCTGGGCATTTTGTCGGCATTTTAAATACTTTTTCATCCCCATTTCTATCTTCAAAAACTACCTCAACAACCTCAGGAATTATCTCCCCTGCTTTTTGAATTATAACGCTGTCCCCAATTCTTATATCCTTTTGCCTTATATAATCCTCATTGTGAAGGGTTGCTCTCGATACAGTAGATCCTGCAATCCTTACGGGTTCTAATAGAGCCGTTGGAGTTATTGCACCAGTTCTTCCAACCTGAAGAATTATGTCCTTAACCTTTGTTTTTTTCTTTTCTGCTGGAAATTTATAGGCAACAGCCCATCGTGGTGTTTTAGCAGTTTGTCCAAGTTTTTCTCTATCCTTCAAATTATTAACCTTCACAACTATTCCATCTATATCAAAGGTCAGTTCCCCTCTTATCTGAGAGAGTTCCTCAATTTTTTCAATAACCTCCTCAATATCTCTACACAATATTCTTTTTGGGCTTACCTTAAAACCTAATGAATTTAAAAATTCTAGAGCTTCATAGTGGGTTTTTAGTTCTTTACCCTCTATCCTTTGAAGATTGAATATAAAAATATCGAGTTTTCTTTTCGCAGTAATATTGGGATCAAGCTGCCTTAAAGAGCCTGCTGCAGCATTTCTTGGATTTGCAAAAAGGGGCTGTTCTAACTCTTCCCTCTCTATATTAAGCTTCTCAAAAGCATCCCTAGGCATATAAACCTCTCCTCTAACCTCTAAAGGATGAGTATAATCTATCTTAAGAGGGACGCTTTTTATAGTTCTAACATTTAAAGTAACATTCTCACCTACTGTTCCATCACCCCTTGTCGCTGCTCTCTTCAATTTACCTTCATCATAGCTAAGGCATACCGAAAGTCCATCTATTTTAAGTTCAACAACATATTCTATATTAGAAAGTTCGCTCCTTACTCTCCTGTCAAAATCTTTTAGCTCTTCATAGTTGAACACATCCTGAAGACTCAACATAGGTGTGTTGTGCCTTACCTGATTAAATTCCTTTAATGGCACGCCTCCTACTCTTTGAGTAGGGGAATTTTCATCATAAAACTCAGGATGCTGTTTTTCGAGCTTTTCAAGTTCTTTAAGCATTTTATCATAATCCGTATCAGATATTTCAGGATCATCTAATACATAATATCTATAATTATGATATTCTAATTCCCTTCTTAACCTTTCTATTTGTTTTTTAATATCCTCCATAGTAACCTCCATTTAAATTATTATCATATCTTTTCAAGGGGCGCAACGGATGCCAAAAGATTTTTAATGCCTATTTCATCAAAGGCTACGGTTATCATTTTATCCGATGATATATCCTTTATGGCAACTATCATTCCAGTACCAAATTTATCATGCTTTACCCTGCACCCAACAGAATACTCTATTATTTTTTTAATTAAAGGTTTATCTTTGCTTTCTGGTTTTATTATGTTCAAAGGACTACTATGCTTTTGATAATTTGAAGTATTTCCGCTAAACTTTGAAAATCTGTTTTCCTCATATCCGTAATTCCTATTAAAGCTAATGTTCTTTTTAGTTATGTCGTCTATCAGATGCTCCGGTATTTCCTCAATAAAACTCGATACGCTGTTAAACATCTGTCTTCCATAAAGGAGTCTATATTTTGCACAGGTTAGATAAAGTTTGCTCTTTGCCCTTGTTATTCCAACATAACAAAGCCTTCTCTCCTCTTCAAATTCATCCGCATCTTCTTGAGCTGAAAAGTGAGGAAAGATACCCTCCTCCATTCCTGCTATGAATACAACATGAAATTCAAGACCCTTTGCAGTATGAAGCGTCATAAGGTTAACAGCATCTACAGATTCTATCTGATCCTGATCAGATACGAGGGCTACTTTTTCAAGGAAAGCTGAAAGGCTCTTATCCTCGCTACTCTCTTCAAATTCAACAGCAGCAGATTTAAATTCCCTAAGATTTTCTATTCTGTCTTGATTTTCTTTTAAGTTTTCCTTTTCAAGTTCTTTGATATATCCTGTAGTATTTAATATTTTATCTATAAGATCCGAAACCTTCATAGAATCCTTTGACATAACAAAGTAATTCATCTGGCTTATAAATTTTTCTATGGAATTTAGCGCCCTTTTATTAAGGTCATTTATAGAATTTATCTCTAAAAGAGTATAATAAAGACTTATATCCTTTGATAATGAATATTCCTTTAATTTATCTATAGTAGACTGCCCTATTCCCCTTTTTGGAACATTTATAATCCTTTCAAGGCTTATACTATCAAGAGGATTATTTATAACCTTAAGATATGCTAATATATCCTTTACTTCCTTCCTGTCATAGAACTTCAAACCTCCTATAACTCTATAGGGAAGAGATGCCCTTACAAAAGCTTCTTCAAGGGAACGAGACATCGCATTTGTCCTATATAAAACAGCAAAATCCTTAAAAGTCTTTCCATCTCTCTTTAACTTTAATATCTCATTTACTATGAATTGCGCCTCATCTTCGCCGCTTTCTGCCCTATAAAACTTTATGTTATCCCCTTCAATATTCTGTGTCCATAACCTCTTGGCCTTTCTCTTTTCATTGTTTTGTATAACATAATTTGCAACATCAAGTATTCTTTTTGTACATCTATAGTTTTGCTCAAGCTTTATTATCTTAACATCAGGATAATCCTTCTCAAAATCAAGAATATTTTCAACTTTAGCACCCCTCCATGAATAAAGACACTGGTCATCATCTCCAACAACACAAAGGTTTCTGTGCTCCTTTGAAAGAATATTTATAAGCTCATACTGTGCCTTGTTTGTGTCTTGATACTCATCAACTAAAATATATCTGAATTTTCTTCTATAATAACTTAAAACATCATCATCTTCTTTAAAGAGTTTAACTGTAAGCATTATAATATCATCAAAATCAAGAGCATTACTCTTTTGAAGCTTATTTTGGTAGAGTTTATAAAGGTTTGCTAAATTTCGCGTCTTAAAATCCATTCCATGCTTTCTAAAGTATGTATCAGCATCTATAAGTTCATCCTTAAAAGAACCTATTTTAGATATAACATCCTTTGGAGGAAAAAACTTTTCATCTATATTCAATTCCTTTAAACAATCCTTCATAATTTTTTCCTGATCAGAAGTATCATATATTACAAAATCTCTGCTATATCCAAGTTTTTCAATTTCCTGCCTGAGTATTCTCACACAGGCTGAATGAAAAGTTGTTATCCATATACTTTTTGCTTCATCTCCAATTAAATCAATTACCCTTTCCTTCATCTCGCCTGCTGCTTTATTTGTAAAAGTTATTGCAAGAATATTCCCTGGATAAACTCCATTTTCAATAAGTTTTGCTATTCTATATGTTAAAACCCTGGTCTTCCCACTGCCTGCCCCTGCAAGTATTAAAAGAGGCCCCTTTAGGGTTTCTACCGCTTCCCTTTGTTGCTTATTTAATAAACTTAAATCTATCACCTTTTATTCCTCCCAAGTTACCAATTAATATTCAAATAGATTATAACATTATTTTATATATGCTGCTATTATAACATAAAAGGCAGCATATAATGCCGCCTAATCTGAACATAATTTTCCCTTCTCTTTAAGTCTTTCAAGAACCCTTTTATACCCATCATTCCCATAATTATAAAACCTATTTACTCTGCTGATAGTTGCAGTACTTGCACCTGTGGTATCAGCAATATCTATATATGTCCTTCTTTCTCTTAACATTTTTGCAACATGAAGCCTTTGAGCAATAGCCTTTATTTCATTAACGGTACATATATCCTCAAAAAATCTATAACAGTCTTCTATTGTTTCAAGGGTTAAGATTGCTTCAAATAAAAGATCCACATCATCGCTCTTTATTTTTGATTTATATTCACTCACGCTACCACCCCATATTAAAAAATTCAATTTAATACATCAATTAAATTATATCATAACCCATTACAAAAACATATAAAAATACAAAAATTTCAAAAAATATATTTATTTCTTAAATATTTACTATAATTAACATATATATAAATCTACAAAAGAATTATTTACACACATAGTATTTTTAAACAAATTTATTAATATAATAAATTATTTCTTAACATAACTAGCAAATTAATTACTTAAATTATCATGATTTTGAGCTTTTAAAGGAATTTTTATTACATCACCTTTTCACGGCTTGCTTTAACATTTCCACTTCATCATCAGTAAGTTCTCTATATTCTCCAAGCTTTAAATCATCATCGAGCTTTAAAGGTCCCATCTCAATTCTTTTAAGATACACTACTTTTTTACCAACCGTTTCAAACATCCTTTTTATCTGATGATATTTACCTTCATATATTATAATCTCAACCTCTGATATTTCATCGGATTGTATTATTTTAAGTTCCGAAGGTAAAGTTTTATATCCATCATCAAGCGTAACACCATTTTTAAACTTCTTAACATCATCTAATGTTACTTTTCCATCTATTCTTGCAAAATATTTTTTAGGTACATGCCTCTTTGGAGATAAAAGCATATGATTTAACTCTCCGTCATTAGTTAAAATCAAAAGTCCTTCCGTATCCTTATCTAATCTTCCTACAGGGGCTGGATTAAAAATTATATATTCATCCTCAAGTAAGTCAACTACTGTTTTTTCGTAATAATCCTCCGTAGCTGATATTACTCCACTTGGCTTGTTCATCATAAGATATATATACTTTCTATAATTTAATTTTTCTCCACAAACTTCAATTACATCCTTTTCTAGATCTATATGCTTAGAAGAATCCTTAATTATCTCACCGTTAACAGAAACTTCTCCTGATTTTGTAAGCAACTTTACTTCTTTTCTCGTTCCAAAACCCATATTTGAAAGTATTTTATCAAGTCGTTCTCTTGTCATAATGTTTCCTCCATCTTTGTATTTAAGCAATTATATCATAAAACCAAAAATGTGAAAACAAGTAGGTTTTATATAGATGCAAAGCAAAAACTACATTGATAACCATTAAATAAATATTATTTTTTAATATTTACTTATTATTAAAAAATCTAAATACTAGCAAATAAAAAAGCATAAAATAATGCAGCGTGCTACAAGCAAATCGCTGCAAAAATTTCTATATTAACCATAAAATAATTTCCCTAATTATTTCTATATTTTTCATTACTGATTTTTATTTTCCATTAGAAACGATATAAACATATTAGAAATTAATATTTTAGGAAAGGCTACAGCTATAAACCTTCTAAACCTTTTAGTTTTTTCATCCATATCCTTAAAATCAGCATTGTAGGATATTAAAAACTTACCTTCTATTAAAGTATTTTTTATTTCTCTATCAAACTCTAGCTGACTTTTGCTCATTATAAGCTTCTTTATATTTCCTACATACTGCTTAAAATCATTGCTATTTCTTATATCCTCATACTTTTTCAATATCCTGTCTATTAACTCATCAATGCTGTATACACATTGTCTGTCTATCTCAAGCTGTTCTGCTGTAATTTCAGCCATCGCTATAAAAATATTACTCGTTTCTATTTTCCCTTCGGTATATTGCTGTATGGTTCTTATTATTACATCAAGTATAAACCTATTTGACATTAAAGTTTTTCCATTGACATCAATTCCCAAAAATGAATATATCTTCTTCAAATCCTCCAATTGCAGTTTATTTATAAAATCATATCTGCTTTTTATTCTATCATCATCTTTAATATAATATTTATATCCCTTTAACATTCCAAGAGACTTATAACAATCTAAATATCCAATGTTCATATTAGCCTTAGATTTTTGGCTGTCAAACTCAAGTACCCCGCCTAATATATCTTTATTTTTAATATATACTATATTAGAATTTTTTTTACCAGTGCTTCTTGTTATACCCGGTCCTGAAACATCAACAGCTATAATCTTTTTAGCCCCTCTCTCAATTGCAAGAGAAACTGGAATGTTATCATAAACTCCTCCATCTATATATTTTTTATTATCTATTTCTAAAGGCTTAAATGCAGGAAAACATGCACTAGCAAGAAGATAGTCAACCAACTTTCCCTCGGGTATATTCTCTTTAAATACTTTAACAGGCTTAAAATCCGTTATAGAAAATGTAACTAATCCAAAATCTATCGTAGACTTCCTTATTTTTTTCTCATCAATAATATCATTTAAAAGCTGTCTTAAGGGCGATATATCAAATCCACCACCACTTACAGCTTCCCTTATAAGCATCATTCTATCTTTTAAACCTATCTTCTCTTCAACAGATGCAAGTTCTTTTTCAACCTTTACAACGCTCTCAAAGCTTATACTTGTCCACAAATCCTTTGCGAGTTCAAAGTCTCCCTGAACTATAATAGCTCCATTTAATGCTCCAACCGAAGTACCGCACACCATATTGATAGGTATGTTAAGCTCCTTTAAAGCTTGCCAAACCCCAATTTCATATGCTCCCTTTGCTCCCCCTCCGCCTAATACAAGTGCATAATTTTCCATATCCATCCCCCTTTAGGATGATTAGTATTTGCTATACTCCTCTAGCACTTTTCTTACGTAATTTTGGGTTTCCTTTGGCATCTTTTGTATCTCTTCGACGCTATCTACTCCAAGTTTTTTCATTCTGCCTATTCCTCCGTTATAAGCTGCAAGAGCAAGCTCCTTATTTCCTCTAAAGGCATCAAGAAGCGTCCTTAAATATCTTGTCCCTCCATCTATATTTTCAAGTACATCAAAGGGGTTATTTACTCCAAGACTTTTTTGAGTCTGCGGCATAAGTTGCATTAATCCCTGAGCCCCTGCCTTTGACACAGCCATAGGATTAAACGAGGATTCCACATCGATTACTGCCTTTATTAAATTCTCCTCTACATTATATTTCTGTGAAGACTTTTTTATTGCATCGGATATATTATTATTTATATTATTATTTATCTTGTTATCATCTTTATTAAAATTGTCCATATTAATATCCATATTCTGAAGAAGATTATCAAGCACTAATGAAAACACTGAAGATAAATCTCTACCACTTTCACCATCCGAAAAATATAAATTCTGCATCATATAAATTCTCATTATTTGAGCAACTTCTTCTACCTTCATAGGCCCCTCCTTAATTAGTAAATATTGAACTTCATTAATAATAAATTTGATATATTATTAATTATACCACATAGCAAATTATTTAAAGTTAAAATTTTTCAACATTCTCTACTAATTTTTAAATTTTATAATAAATAATTTTTTATATTATGTCGCATATTAAAAAAAAGAAAAAATAAAGAGGTGAAAATATGAAAAATGCAAAAGATCCTAATTTGACTTATAAGGATAAAAAAAGTGTTGATGTTAAAACTTCAAATGTCCCATACCCGATTATTGAAAACATAAACAATGCAATACTGTGGCCTGAAAAGTTAAAAGGAGGAATCGATCTTATAGATACCTATGAAGTTTCCTCAGTTCCTGAAAATCCAAACACTTCACTGGATTCAGTTGAAACTCTAAAAAAGAAAGGAGTAATACCTAAACAATAAAAGCTTTTCGATTTTTTATTACTCATGAAAAATTGAAATTAACTTTATAAAATTATAATGTTGAAAGCAAAACAACCTTTTTAGTGGGGTGAGTCTATTTCAATAGACGTATAACCACAAAGCCACCAGCTTAAAAAGTTAGAATATATTCAAAAACTCTGTAAAAGCATATTAATAAAGATACTTTTTTAATAGAAAAGGAAGGGTATAGCTACTCTCCTATATCCTTCCTATAATACATTCCGCTGAAATTTATATTTTTTATATCTTTATAGGCTGCCTCTCTTGCCTTATCTAAATCCTTTGAAACGCAAACTACCGACAAAACCCTTCCCCCAGTCGTTATAAGTTTTTCATCTTTTAAAGCTGCTCCTGCTATAAAAATTTTACCATACACATTCCCTATGCTTATTTCATGTCCAGTTTCATATTTCTCAGGATAACCCTTTGATGATGCAACAATGCAGCAGGAAGCACCGTCAATCCACTCTATTTTAATATCTTCCAATCTTTTATCTATCGATGCTTCTATAAGCTCTATAAAATCAGTCTTTAAAAGCGGAAGAACCGCCTGCGTTTCAGGATCTCCCATCCTTACGTTATATTCAAGAAGATAAACTCCCTTTTTTGTTATCATTATCCCAAAATATATTATTCCGCAGTAATCAAAGCCTTCCTCTCTTATCCCTTTTAATGTTGGAATTAATATATCTTTTTCAAACTCTCTTAAAACATCCTTGCTACAATAGGGATTTGGAGCGACAACTCCCATTCCGCCTGTATTGGGCCCTTTTCCTCCTTCAAAAATAGTTTTATGATCCTTTGAAGATATAAAAGGTATTATGCTTTTACCATCAGTTATAGATAATATAGTCGCTTCAACACCTTCTAAGAACTCTTCAATTACAACTTTTTTGCCGGAGCTTTTTAACGTTCCTTCTATCATAAAATCTCTAAGAGTTTTTTCTCCTTCTTCAAAACTTTTACATATAACCACACCCTTGCCTGCTGCAAGGCCATCAGCTTTTATAACAAAGGGACAATCCAATTTATTTATATAATCTACTGCTATATCATAGTTCTCAAACACTTCGCACTTTGCAGTTTTTACATTATATTTTCTCATAAATTCCTTTGCAAAGGCCTTGCTTCCCTCAAGCTTTGCTGCCCTTTGAGAAGGTCCGAAAATTTTAAGATTTTTTTCTTTAAAATCGTCAACTATTCCATCAACAAGGTAGGCTTCTGGTCCTACTATTGTAAGATCTATCTTCTCCCTTAAGGCAAAATCTAATATTTCATCCTTTCTTGAAATATCTACATTTACACATTTATGTTCAAGGGCTGTTCCCCCATTTCCCGGTGCACAATATACAATATCAACATTATCGTTTTTAGATGCTTTGTAGGCTATTGCATGTTCCCTTCCGCCACTACCTATAACAAGAACTTTCATAATATCAACCCCTTAACATAGATAAAAATCAATGTTTAAAATGTCTAACTCCCGTAAATACCATGGCTATCCCCTTTTCATCACAGGCTTTTATAGACAGGTTATCGTTTATTGAGCCTCCAGGTTGAACAATAACCTTTATTCCAAACCTTGAAGCCTCCTCAACTACATCGCTGAAGGGAAAGAATGCATCCGAGGCAAGAACTCTTCCTCCCTTTCCTCTCTCTAATGCCTGCTTTGCTGCCCAGATCCTGTTTACCTGTCCCCCTGCTATCCCAACTGCCATTTTATCCTTAACAACAACTATTCCATTGGATTTAACATATTTTACAACCTTCATTCCAAAAATCATGTCATCATAATACTTTTCATCAGGTTTTATCTGCGTTACACATTCCATTTTGTCAATAAGAACATCATCCGTATTTTGAACTAATATTCCTCCATCAACGGAGCAAACTTCATATTTCTGGCATGGTTTTATGCTACATTTTATAACCCTTAAATTCTTTTTCTCACAGAGTATTTTAATTGCATCCTCATCATAATCCGGAGCTATTACTATTTCAAGAAATATTTTAACAAGCTCCTTCGCAGTATCTGCGTCAACTTTTCTATTAAAGGCTACAATTCCTCCAAATATAGATATGCTATCACATTCAAAAGCCTTTTTATATGCATCTACCACACTATCTCCTATTGCAACGCCACAGGGGGTATTATGTTTTACAGCACAACAGCAAATCTCATCGAATTCATTTACAACCTTCCATGCAACATCCATATCTTTAATATTGTTATAGGATAGTTCCTTTCCGTTAAGCTTTTCAAAGTCCCTAATTGAACCTTTATCCGTAGTTGAAACATAATATGCAGCGCTCTGGTGAGGATTTTCTCCATATCTTAAATCCATCTCTTTTTTATAGGACAAAGATAAATATTGAGGATAGTTTTCTTCTAATAGAAAATTAGCAACGGCGCTGTCATAGGCAGATGTTAAGTTAAATACCTTACCTGCAAGTTTTCTTCTCGTTTGAAAATCAACATCTCCCTTTTCTTTTAACTGATTTATAACATCATCATAATCAGAAACATCAGTTAAAACTAAAACATCCCTGAAATTTTTAGCTGCAGCCCTTATCATCGTAGGGCCTCCAATATCAATAAACTCTATTTTTTCATCAAAGGATATATCATCTTTAACCTTTTCAAAGAAAGGGTAAAGATTTACAACCACCATATCAATAGGCTCAATTTTCTTCTCCTTTATGGTATTCATATGCTCTTTATTATCTCTTACAGCAAGTATGCCTCCGTAAATCTTAGGATGAAGAGTTTTAACTCTCCCCTCAAGTATCTCCTCAAAGCCTGTAACATCAGAAACTTCAACTACAGGTATTCCCTTTTCTTTAAGATATTTAAATGTTCCTCCTGTCGATATTATCTGTGTACCGATTGAGTTTAAAAATGAAGCAAGCTCAAATATTTTATCCTTTTTATAAACGCTTATAAGTGCTCTTTTAATCATTTTACCCTCCATTCTACCATTATTATGGCTAAAATATGGAATCGAATAAGTAAAAATATTATTTGTTTATTATAACCCTTCTCCCATCTATTTTTACAAGTCCCTTTGAAATTAAATCTATAGCATCAATTATAGCCCTGTGCTCCTGAGTTAAAATTCTTTGCTGAAGAGTTTTAGCATCATCATTTGGATAAACCTCAACTGTTCTTTGAAGTATTATAGGCCCCGTATCTGTTCCCTCATCTACAAAATGTACTGTACATCCGGACACTTTAACCCCATATTCTATTGCAGCCTCATGAACCTTAATCCCGTACATATTAGGACCACAAAAGCTTGGTATCAGTGATGGATGTATATTTATTATTCTATTTTTAAATTTTTTTAGTATATCTCCCTTTAATATTGAAAGATACCCTGCAAGAACTATTAAATCAACCCTTCCCTCAACTATTTTTAATATCTCATCGGAAAGAGTATCCCCGTATATTTTTCTATCTAAAATAAAAGTTTTAATTTTATGTTCCTTTGCCCATTTTATTCCAAAGGCTTCTCTATCGCTTATTACACACTCTATCGAACATAAAATTTCTTTATTTTCGACAGCATCTATTATAGATTGAAGGTTGCTTCCTCCTCCTGATATTAAAACAGCTATTTTAAGCAAACCCCTCCACCTCCAGATGCCACATATCCTATTCTTACGGCATTTTCTCCCATATTCTCTAAAGCTTTAAGTATACTTTCTTCATCCTTTTTATCTACACAAAGTACAAAACCTATTCCCATGTTGAATGTGTTATACATATGCTCCTCCTCAACGCCGAGGGACATTATATATTTAAATATATCTAAAACATTTATATTATTTTTCTCTATAACAGCAGTAAAATCACCTTTGAACATCCTTGGAATATTTTCAATAAATCCTCCTCCTGTTATATGCGCCATTCCTTTTATTTTAAATTCCTTTAAAAGCTCAAGTATGCTTTTTACATAAATCCTTGTTGGAGTTAAAAGAACTTCCCCTATCCTTTTACCGTTAAAGTCCATATTAAGATCTATTATCAGCTTTCTAACAAGGGAATAGCCGTTGCTGTGTATTCCTGAGGATTGAATTCCTATTAAAACATCTCCGTCCTTTATATCGCTTCCATCTATTATCTTATCCTTTTCAACAACACCTACTGCAAAGCCTGCAATATCATATTCTCCTTCTTTATAAAATCCCGGCATCTCTGCAGTTTCTCCTCCAATAAGGGCACAGCCTGCTTCAATACATCCTTTTGATACTCCCTTTACTATATCCGCAGCAACATCTGCATCAAGTTTTCCACAGGCAAGATAGTCAAGGAAAAAGATTGGGGCTGCTCCATGACAGAGTATATCGTTAACACACATTGCAACGCAGTCGATTCCAACGGTGTCGTATTTTTTCATTCTAAAGGCAATGTCAAGTTTTGTGCCGACACCGTCAGTTCCAGATACCAAAACTGGATTTTTATAGTCCTTAAGCTCAAACATTCCAGCAAAACTTCCAAGGTTATTTATAACTCCTGGGATAAAGGTTTTTTTTACGTATTCTTTATAGTATTTTACCGCCCTGTAACCTTCTTCTATGTTAACGCCGGATTCTCTGTAAGTTGCCATAGTATCCTCCATTCCGCTGAAAAAACAGCAATATTATCTTTTTTCAAAATGAAATTTATCAGTTTCAAAGGGAGCCGATACAGGATAAACTCCACTGAAGCACCCAAGACAAAAATTTTTACTATTTAGTGCCGACAAAAGCCCATCCATGCTTAAATATCCAAGGCTGTCTGAACCTATTTCCTCCCTTATCTTTTCAATCTCTAACTTTGAGCCTATAAGCTCACTCCTGTGAGGAGTGTCTATTCCAAAGTAGCAGGGATATTTTACAACCGGAGAAGCAACTCTGAAATGTACCTCTTTTGCCCCAGCCCTTCTTAAAAGCTCAACAAGCTTTCTTGATGTAGTACCCCTTACTATAGAATCATCTATTAATACTATCCTTTTTCCTTCGACGTTAACTTTAAGAACATTAAGTTTAACCGAAACAGCCCTTTCCCTGATTTCCTGACTTGGAGATATAAAAGTTCTACCAACGTATTTATTTTTTATAAGTCCAATTCCATAGGGTATGTTTGAAGCTTCTGCATAACCTATCGCCGCTGCAACTCCAGAGTCGGGAACGCCTATTACCATGTCAGCCTCTGCAGGACACTCCTTATATAGAATCTGACCTGCTTTAACTCTCGATTTGTAAACATTTATACCATCTATTGTGCTGTCGGGCCTTGCAAAATATATAAACTCAAAGGCACAGGTTTCACACTTAGTCTTTTCTGCAAAGTGTATGGATTTTAAACCATCTTTATCTATTATTACAATTTCACCTGGCAATACATCCCTTATAAATTCTCCTCCTAAAGCATCTATTGCACAGCTCTCAGAAGATAATACATAGGAATCACCAATTTTCCCTATACAAAGAGGTCTAATCCCATTAGGATCTCTAACTCCAATAAGCTTATCCTCCGTTAGTATTACAATTGCATAGGATCCTTTAACAGCCTGAATCGCATCTGCAACAGATCTTTCTATGCCTTTTTTTGCCCCTCTTGCTATAAGATTTAAAATCACTTCCGAATCTATTGAGGTTTGAAATATAACCCCTCCATCCTCTAAAAGCTCCCTTATTACATCGGCATTTACAAGATTTCCATTATGAGCTATTGCAATAGAGCCAAGCTTATATCTTGAAAGAATTGGCTGTGCATTAGCTGGACTGCTTGAGCCTGTTGTTGAATATCTCACATGCCCAATTGCTGCCACACCTGTCTCTTATACACATCT
>JAOADY010000103.1 GCA_026417075.1 Caloramator sp. | reverse complement strand
GTTGTTTGGATTTAATTTCATTAATCATGGGATACCTCCAAAATTTATTTCTATATATATAATTCTACATAAATTTTTAAAATCCTTTTTGCTACGCAAAAAAAGCTGCTGACAAAATTTGTTTGTCAACAGCCTGAGCCTGCACTGCAGGCTATAATCCAAATATGCTTATAAGTTTTATAACGTTTCTTGTATCGACATTGTTAAGAATTGCTTTTTTTACCCTTTCCTTTTCCTCTGGATTTAAGCTTTTATAATCGCTTATAACTTTATATGCTTCAGCTTTGTATTGGTAGGAAGGATTTTTAGAAACCTCGCCAACAACATTTTGTATAGTTTGAAGTATTTTTTTCTCTTTTGAGGTTTTAGCAGAGGATATTGCTGTATTCAGCTGACTTTTAACTGAAGAGAGTAGCATTTTGATATTATCAGAAGTACCGTTTACATTAGGCTTATTGTTCATCAATAAATTTTTATTAGAAGTACTTTTTCGTGAATTTTTATTGTTTATCAAACTGCTACTTGAATTAGTATTTATATTTTTCCCTATCTTATCAGTTTTATAAGCCTTATCAGGTTGTTTATTTTTTTCATCATTATTCGAAATTTTAAAATCCTTATTTAGTACAATAACTATTTTTTTATCTTTTATATATACGTTATTTATATTAAATGGAATAAAATACTTGCTGATTATTATTTTATCATCAGCAACTTTTAAATAATCATTTTCATGTTTTTTTATTGAATCAATCAATATGCTCTTTGGCAATAATAATTTCCCAATTTTAAATCTAGTATCATAAACAATAAGTCCTTCATCGCTATATTCAAGCTTTGCTGACAAATTAGGATAAAAGGTTTTACCCTTGTAACTTAACTTTAAGCAAAGATTTATTCTGTCATCATTTATATAAAAATACCCATCTTCTATTAAAATACTTCTTTTATTAAGCGATTTTTTAAATACTTGAGCTAATATACTATTTATCAGTTCCTCTGATACCTCAATCTTTCCCTCCTGATTATAAGCTTTTTCTATTTCATTAAAAATATCAATATTTTCAAACCTAGGAATACTTTTATATCCCCCCTTTGAAAAAGCTAACGACAGCGGAAGGACAATTAACATTATTATTACAATAAATATAATTAAAATATTTTTTCTCATATAGCACCTCAATCATAAAAATTAAATTTAGTAAATATCATTATAATTTATAATAT
The DNA here is from genome assembly GCA_026417075.1 of Caloramator sp. Taxonomy (GTDB): domain Bacteria; phylum Bacillota; class Clostridia; order Clostridiales; family Caloramatoraceae; genus Caloramator_B. Next base: position 9,998 of record JAOADY010000103.1, on the reverse strand, counting down.
ATTTTATAATAAAAATGTATTTTTTTTAACCTTCATATTTTAGCATTATGTTAAGAATTTGGGGGTCAGTTCATAAATATTAGTTAAATTTCTAATAAATTTGAAGGTTAATGGGGCATCCTCCATTCTACAAGTGCCACCATTAAGAATAAAAACTAAAAAAAATCGGTTGTGCAAAATTATTACAAGATATTGTTAATTTTATATTTTATTGATATTTATATAGGCGTTTTCAGAGTAGTTCACAAATTTCTTAAAATACAATCAGGGGATAGCCTCTAATATTTTCAGACTATCCCCCATCTCGTCTTTTTACGTATAACAAAAATTTGTGAACTGTCCCTTGGCTTGTCCTAGGCATCAAAATAAAGCTGATACTCTAAAGGAGTTGGAACAGGAAGAACTTTCATTATTTCATTATTATATTTATACTCAATCCAATTCTTTATGAAATCCTCTGTAAATACTCCTCCTTTAAGCAAGTATTCTTTATCTTTCGAAAGTGCATCAAGTGCTTCTTCAAAATTCTTTGGTAGCGCCTTTATTTTATCCCTGTCATCCTTTGGAAGATCAAACACATTTACATCGTAGGGGCCGTATCCTTCTTCTCTTGGATCAATTTTGTTTATTATTCCATCAATTCCTGCCATAAGCATAGCTGAAAATGCAATATATGGGTTGCTGGTGCCATCTGATGGTCTAAATTCAAATCTTGTCTTTTCAGAATCTTTAATATATCCTGGTATTCTTATGACTGAACTTCTATTTGATGTTCCAAAACATATAGAAACAGGCGCTTCAAATCCAGGCACAAGCCTCTTATATGAGTTTGTGCTTGGGTTTGTAAAGGCAAGCAAAGATGCAGAATGTTTCAATATTCCTCCTATAAAATACAGTGCTGTTTTGCTAAGATTTGAATATCCATCCTTATCATAAAATATATTTTTACCATCTTTTTTTAAGAGCATATGTACGTGCATTCCGCTTCCTGCTTCACCAAAAATTGGTTTAGGCATGAAAGTTGCTGTCTTGCCATGAAGTAGAGCTGTATTTTTAATTATATATTTTGATAAAAGCGTTTTATCAGCCATGGTCAGCATTTCCCCAAGCTCAACCTCAATTTCCAGCTGCCCTGCTGCCCCAACCTCATGATGGTGATACTTAACCGGAACCCCCATTTCTTCAAGTTTTAGACACATTTCTGTTCTAATGTCATTTGTAATATCATAGGGAAGTGCTGCATGATATCCCTTCTGAAATGGCATCTTATAACCCTGATTATATTCCTTATTGTTTGAATTCCAAGGAGCTTCTATTGAGTCTATCAAAACCTCCTGATGATTTCCCTTTACTTCATAGCTTATATGATCAAATAAATAAAACTCAAATTCTGGACCTATTATATATTCATCTGATATTCCTAAAGATTTTAGATGTTCCTGTGCTTTTTTAGCAATATACCTTGGGTCACCCTCAAATCTTTTAGCTTTGCCGTTTGTTTCATATATATCAGCTATCATGCTCAAGGTTGGAACCTCACAAAACGGATCTACAAAAGCTGTTGTTATATCTGGAATAAAGATCATATCACTGTTTTCAATTACCGCATATCCATAGCTTGAACCGTCAAATCCGATACCATCAGTAAATATTTTCTCATTAAGCCTTGATGATGGAATAGATAAATGCCTCCATTTTCCGTCCAAAGTTACAACTTTAAAATCGATTATTCTGATTTTTCTGTCATTAATAAAGTTAATAAGTTCATCATAATTTTTAAACACCTAAACTCCCCCCATAGATAAATACTTACAATTTTAGTATAGTCATTATTTTACATTAGGTCAATTAAGAAATTTGTGAACTGTCCCCATCAGTTTTAAATAAAATTTACAAAAACACAAGAAAAAAACTTGCATTTAAAAATAACATGTGTAATATATTCATTATATTAAGTTAAATTTTGGGGTGATTTTTGATGGGAAGTTATGAGCATTATGATTCCGCAAGGAAAAAGGCTTTAAGAGAATATACATCAAACATATCTAAAGGAAACATAGGTTATCTTCCTTCTCTTGAAGGTATTTTGAAGGATGTTGAAATCGTATCTCAGGTTGAACTTGGAACCTTTGAAATACCTCTTAAAAAAATAGTTGGTACTTATTCCCATGCACGAAGTCTTGCTTTTGCTAAAAATTTTATGCCCCTAGCTTATAATGACTCTGAGTTTAAAGAAAAATGGTTTAATCTATGTCAAATTCAACTTAATGAAGGAATAAGAGACCCAATAAAAGTATACGAATATATGAATTGGTTCTATGTTGTTGAAGGAAATAAAAGGGTCAGCGTTCTTAAATACCTCGATGCCTATTCTATAAGCGCAACCATAACGCGGCTTATACCTAAGAAGAACCCCGACGATATTGATAATCAAATATATTATGAGTTTTTAGATTTTAACAATAAAACAAAGCTTTACTCTATATGGTTTACAAAGAAAAAGCGTTTCCCAAAACTTTTAAAGCTCCTTGAAGATTATAACCCAAAGGATCCTATATTTAATAATAAATATAAGCATTTTGAAGCCTATGTATATAATGTTTTTAGAAAGGTTTATCATGAGCTTGGAGGTAATAATCTCCCTATTACAACTGGTGATGCTTTTTTAGAGTTTGCTAAAATATATGGCATTTTAGATAATCTTGAGGAAGATAATATAAAAGTTCCTATAAAAGGTCTTATTAAGGAACTAGTTTCTTATAAATCAAAAAACGATATAGATATTTCATCAGATCCTGATGAACTGCCATCCCCTGGGCTTATTCAAACTATAACAACCTTTATAAAACCTCCTAAAAATCTTAAGATTGCCTTTGTTTATGCAAGAACAATTGAAACTTCAGGCTGGACCTATGCCCATGAAATAGGAAGAAAATATCTTGAGAATACCTTAGGAAGCCAAGTTACAACAAGCTATGTTGAAATGGTTCCTGAGGGAGATGAAGCCTATGATGTTATAAAAAAGCTGTCCCTTGAAGGAAATGATGTAATATTTACAACAAGCCCTGTTTTTAAAAATGCAACTTTAAAATGCGCCCTCGAACATCCAAATATTAGATATTTTAACTGTTCCGAGAGCAGACCCTACGCTCATCTTTCTAATTATTACGGAAGAACCTATGAGCCGAGGTTTTTAACTGGAATTATCGCAGGCTCAATGACTAAAACTAATATTATAGGTTATTCTGCAACCTCTCCAAACCCTGAGGTTATAAGTGCTATTAATTCCTTTGCCCTTGGGGCTAAGATGGTTAATCCCTATTGTAAAGTTTTAGTTTCTTGGACAAGAGAATGGAACAGCCACGAAAAATCAACAGGAGTTACTGAAAAACTTATTAGTGAAGGTTCAGACATAATTTCTAACCTTGTTCTAACAATACCAAGAAAGGTTACTGCTAAATTCGGCGTGTACTCTATGCTCTGTAGCATAGATATTAAGACTCAAATGCCAGATAAATATCTTGCAGCACCGATATGGCACTGGGGCGTATTTTATGAAAAAATAGTAAACACAATACTTAATGATACTTTTAAAACAATAACCGATATGTTCAGCGAAAATACAAAACTTATAAATTTTTATTGGGGACTCGACTCGGGTGTACTCGATATATACTACTCTAAAACTCATGTGCCCCTCGATACTCAAAAACTAATTGAACTTATGAAAAAAATGATAGCAAACAACGACTTTCATCCTTTTACTGGACCTATTTATGATAATAATGGAAATATAAAAATTGGTTTTGATGAAACAGCATCCCATGAAGAGATACTTTCTATGAATTGGTATGCTGATAACGTAATTGTAGATGATTATATTTAATTTTAAAAAAGAGGCTATCACAAGTGATTTGTTTATAGCCTCTTTTTTATGAAAACCCAATCCCCACTTACTTTAACTTTATCAAGTAGGTTATTTGTTACTGCTAAAATAAAGCATTATCTCTATTATTTTTTATAATTAACAATATAATATCCACAAGCGTTTATTATAGTAGTGTTATTGTATTGCCTTATTCTTTCGTTAATACCGTAGTTTAGATGCTGATGACCATGAAAATGATATTTAGGAGAGTGCTTGTCTATTAATTCTCTAAAACATTTAAAACCTCTGTGGCAAAGATCTTCGCCATCTCCAAGGCCCTGCGCCGCAGCATGGGTTACAAGAATATCAAATCCTTTTTTTATAAAAAGTTTTATTTTAAGTTTTGAAATCCTCTTTTTCATGTCTTTCTCTGTATATTGATGAGAAGCATCCTTATATTTCATACTCCCTCCAAGTCCAATAATTCTTATTCCTTTATATGTGATAAACTTTCCGTCAATACACTCACAGCCCTCAGGGGGATTTGTATCATAGTTTTGATCATGATTTCCCGGAACATAAAAGAGAGGGGCTTTTATAAATGTCACAAGAAAAGAAAGGTATTCTGCTTTTAAATCTCCACAGGATATAATAAGCTCGATATCTTTAAACTTTTCTATGTCAAAATAATCCCATAAATATTTAGATTCTATGTCCGATACTAATAGTATTTTCATATTAATCCTACTTTCTTTTATCAAATATGCAAATACTATTATACTAAAAATTCTTAAAATAAAACATAGAAAATGTAGAATTCTGTTTGAAACTTACAAATAAATATATTCATTTAATGCTTTAATATCGGCATCGGCCCAATTTAGATTTAAAAGATTATTTGGATAGTCCCATATTATATCCTTATGCTCTTTCAATTTCATCTTCCCTGAAATTATGTAACACACAAAAGGAATAAGCTCAATGCTTACATTATCATAATCATGTATATAGCTTGTTAACTTCTTTTTAATACCAATATTTATATCAAGTTCCTCCTTTATTTCACGCACTATACATTCTTCCGCTTCTTCCCCTTCGTTTACCTTTCCCCCAGGGAACTCCCACTTTAAAGGAAGTATCATATTTTCACTTCTCTGCGCCGCAAGTATTTTACCATCTCTTTCAATAATTGCACAAGCTACTTTAATTATCTTTTGTTCCTTTTCCATATTATGCACCTCACAAAGTTAAATGTACATCTATATTATATATTCTCCCTTTTTATAAGTTAATATGGGGACAGTTCAGTTTTTTGATGTTTACGAAACTTTTTTAATAAAAATTCTTCGCAAAAAATTAGGGACAGTTCAGTTTTTTCTTTCAAAATATAATGAAAAATTATCAAAGTTATGAGAATATTTCTCTTTGAATTGAATATTTCATTCTTTGTAAAGATTACTTATCATTAAAAAGAATAGGATACTTCTTAAATTTGCTTTAATTTTCAAATGCTTGTCCATACTTATAGGATATTAATAATAATACTCTTCTATACCATTTAATTTATCTTTTTTAAAATTAAATCAACAAGCTGATTTTATAAAATCACTAATGATATTTTTGTATTTTTCATTATTTTTAATTAAACTAAACCCATGGGAACAAAGATGGGAAACTTGGGATGCAGTTATATTCCCCGCAAATGAACATATTTCCTTACAACTTAAATTGCATAGGCTTCTCATTAAAAATATGCACAATGCTCTATATTCTTTTGAATCTTTTTTTCCTTTTACATAAAATATATCTGGAGTTACAGTTTTAGCATAGTTTGCAACAAACTCAAGCACCTTTTGAGGTGCAAAATCCCTTACAAGTATTTTTCTCTCGCTTCTATATTCACTGCCATCCCCTTTGAATTCAACTATTTCCTTCATCTTAGGATCATTGCACTTACCTACAAACTTTAAATAAAGCTCCCTTGCTCTTTTTATATCATAACTGAATTGTGTTAAAACAAAATAAGGATCAAGTATTTGATATTTATCTTTAAAAAGGCCCATATATATGCCAAGGCTGCTGTAAGGGTACTCCTGTATATTATCATGAAATTTCTTAATATCTTCAGGATTTTTGTGTATATAACCTGATAAAGTTACAAGATAAGCGTTGTCATCAACGATAATACTCTTGAAACGATCAGCAAAAACATGACCACGCCTATCATATTTTTTATTGTAGTATTGAGCATAGCACTGATTTATGCCATGCATAAACTTAGAAATATCTGCACCATTGGAGTCGATTATGAAATGGGCATGATTATCCATAAGGCAAAATGCGTAGATTTTAAATAAAAATATTCCTTTATAGTGTCTTAAAATCTCCATAAAAGCATCTTTATCTTCTTCTTTTTTAAACAATATAGTATCCCCAACACTTTTAACCATAACATGATAAATGCTGTCGAAGCTTTTTTGACGTGCAGTCCTCGGCATTTTCATCAACCTCCATAATATAATTTTACTTTCAAGATAAGTATTACCAATTATGGAAATTAATATTCGTTATTTTGGATAATTTGTTTTATATCTGTGAACTGTCCCCCAAAATCTCCAAAACGCTTAAAAAACTTAGGGACAGTTCACAAGTTTTCTTTAAAATGTTAAATATAATTAACAAATTAACTGTTGACTTTATCAATTTAAAATTATAAAATACAATACAAGTAATAATTATTCAAACTTTTATTAAAAACGATGAGCAGGACGAGTAGATTAAACCCAGCTAAAAGAGATGGAAACTCAAAGGCTGAAAGGTTTCCTTAGTATGGATGATTGAAAACCACCTGCGAGTGCGGCTTTGAAATAAGTAGAGGCTGACGTTTGCCGCGTTAAGGCATAAAGTGGGCTTTGCCAATTTGGGTGGAACCGCGGGAGTATGTGCTCTCGTCCCTTTAAGGGACGAGAGCTTTTTAATTTTTATTAACTGTTATGAAAGCTTATGAATTATAAAAGAATCAGTATTAATTTAAACTATTTATTATTTATATTATATAAACCACGTTTAAAAATTAGTTTTTATATTTAACAGTTTAATTTATTACAATGGTGTTATTAAATAGAGATTTTATAAAATATAAACTTTTATTAAAAACGATGAGCAGGACGAGTAGATTAGACCCAGCTAAAAGAGATGGAAACTCAAAGGCTGAAAGGTTTCCTTAGTATGGATGATTGAAAACCACCTGCGAGTGCGGCTTTGAAATAAGTAGAGGCTGACGTTTGCTGCGTTAAGGCATAAAGTGGGCTTTGCCAATCTGGGTGGAACCGCGGGAGTATGTGCTCTCGTCCCTTTAAGGGACGAGAGCTTTTTCATTATAAGGAATATTAAAAGTTAAAGGAGGATTATTATGTATTACAAGAGTACAAGAGGAGATAAAAATTTTATTACATCGAGTTTAGCGATAATAAAAGGAATTGCAGATGATGGAGGACTTTATGTACCAGAGTATATACCTGAAATTGATAAATCAATGGATGAATTAAAAAATATGACCTATAAGCAATTATGTTTTTATATACTAAAGAAATTTTTAACAGATTTTGAAGATGAGGAGCTTTTAGAATGTATTGATAGGGCATACGATAAAAAATTTAGTAAAGATTCTATGGTGTATCTTGAAAATTGTGATAATATGAATTTTCTTGAGCTCTATCATGGACCTACTCTTGCATTTAAAGATATTGCACTTTCCCTTCTTCCTCACATTTTAAGTGTTTCTATGAAGAAAAATAAAATAGATAAAGAAGTTGTAATACTTACTGCAACTTCCGGAGATACGGGCAAGGCTGCTCTCGAGGCATTTTCAAAGGTTGAGGGAACTAAAATAATAGCTTTTTATCCTCAAAACGGTGTTAGCGATATTCAAAAAAGGCAGATGATAACACAGGAAGGAGATAACACCTTTGTATGTGCAATTAAAGGGAATTTTGATGATGCTCAAGGGAAAGTTAAAGATATATTTAATGACAAAGATTTTAACGACTATCTTAATAAAAACGGATATATATTATCATCAGCAAATTCAATAAATATAGGAAGACTTCTTCCTCAGATAGTTTATTACTTCTATGGATATTTAGAACTTTTAAGAAGAAATGAAATAACCATAAAAGATAGTGTAAATATTGTTGTTCCAACAGGGAATTTTGGAAACATACTTGCAGCTTATTATGCAAAGAGAATGGGGCTTAATATTAATAAGCTGATATGTGCTTCCAATGATAATAACGTTCTTTATGATTTCTTTAGAACTGGTATATATGATATTAAAAGAAATTTTAAACTTACAAATTCTCCTTCGATGGACATATTAATATCAAGCAACCTTGAAAGACTTTTATATGAGATAAGCGGTAGAGATGATAAAGTCGTTAAAAATCTTATGGAAAGCTTAAATGAGAAAAAAGAATATGAAATTGAAGATAAAATGCGACAAAATCTTTCAGAGTTTTATGCAGGATTTGCAACAGAGGATGAAGTTTTATATTCAATACATGAGATTTATAAATCTTATAGCTATTTAATTGATACCCATACTGCTGTTGCCTATGATGTTTACAAAAAATATGTAAAGGATACCTTTGATTTAAGAAAAACGATTATAGCATCAACAGCGAGCCCATATAAGTTTGCAGAAAGTGTTTTAAATGCTCTAAAAGTCGATGCTAAAGATGTAGATGAGTTTAATACCTTAGAATTATTGTCAAAGGTTACAGAGATTGAAGTACCAAAGAATATTAAAGAACTTAAAAATAAGGAAATAATTCACAAAGCTTCCTGCGATAAAAATCAAATGAAGGATGTTGTAAAAAGTTTTTTGGGGGTTGAGTAATATGATAGAGGTTAAGGTTCCAGCAACAAGTGCAAATATAGGTCCAGGTTTTGATTGTTTAGGTCTTGCTCTTAATATATATAACATTTTTAAAGCTGAAGAGATAGAAAATGGTATTGAGATTTCAGGGTGTGATGAAGAGTTTAGAAATGAGGATAATTTATTTTATAAATCTATGATTAAAACCTTTGAAATAATAGGATATAAAGCAAAGGGATTAAAAATTGAAATTGGAGGAGATATCCCTGTTTCGAGGGGACTTGGAAGCAGCGCTTCATGTATCGTAGGAGGAGTTATTGCAGCAAACGAGATTTCAAAAGGAGGGCTTAATAGAGAAGATATAATAAATATCTGTGCAAAAATAGAAGGGCATCCTGATAATACAACTCCTGCAGTTACAGGTGGTATGACAGCTTCAATCATGAAGGGTGAGGATGTTATATTTGATAAAATAAATATTTATGATGGATTGGAATTCTGCGCTATAATACCTGATTTTAAACTTTCAACTGAAAGGGCAAGGCAGGTTCTTCCCAAGATAATACCCTATAGTGATGGGGTATATAATCTTTCAAGAACGGCACTTTTAATATCATCTCTTATAAACGGAAATTTCGATTTAATAAGGCATGGAATTGATGATAGGATGCATCAGATATATAGGGGAAGCCTGATTGAAAATTATGAGGATGTTATTGAAAAATGCTATGATTTTGGAGCGGTAGGAGTTTTTTTAAGTGGTGCAGGCCCTACTATCATGGCAGTTTTAAGAGAAGATAATGAGAGCTTTTTAAACTGTATGGAAGAATTTTTAAAAAGCATCAATAAAAAGTGGGATATTAAGAAGCTTAAAATAGATATAGAAGGAGCAAGGGTTATAAAGGATTTATATAAAAATAATAAAAAATAAGGGACAGTTCATAAATATTTTATATTAATATTCTAATGGTTTTAGTATATATACTTTAAATTTAGATATTTGTATTTTGATGGATAGGAATTTTTTTTAATTTATATAAATGTTGTAATTTTATTTTTTAATAATATTCTAATTATAAATTAATTAAAAAATAACTGAACTGTCCCTAAAATTTAAGATTGTGTTAAGTAAATATGAAAAAATAGCGTAGCTAGACGTATAATTACTCAAAATTACTTAGGTTTTTACTAAATTCTAAAAAATAGTTTTTAATAAATAGGAAATTTATAAAAAATAGGCATGCCGAAGGCACC
>JAOADY010000068.1 GCA_026417075.1 Caloramator sp. | reverse complement strand
ATATACTACACCACCTTTTGATCTAAAATAGGATTTATAGCGTATTAAAGCTTTTAAAAGTTTTAAAATAAATATAATCACTCTAAAAAGCCTTATATAAAGATTAAAATCAAGACATAACTCAAACCTTTTATCTTTTAAATCTGGAGTTATGTTATATGAGGAATTAACTTTTTTTGAAGTATTTATTAAAAAACAATCTAAAGTATAAAGAAAGGAATTAATCAAACCATAGGTTATAGCTGTTTTATCAGGAGAGGATAATCCAAATACCATATCAAGTCTGATATAAATACTCGATTTTTCAATAAAATACTTTAAAGAAGGCAGAGATTCTTTAAGCAACTCGCTTATTATTTTAGGCGGAATGTTACTTTTAGAAGTTTTATTTTTCTTCCTTCTCTTATTTTTATCATATATGTTGATTTTTATAACTTTAAATATAACAATATTTGCAATAATTTTTTTATCTCTGCCTATATATAATGAAAAAACTATATTGCTCATGAGGAAAAAAAATATTAAAACTATTATTACAGCTAAAACTATTATTCCCATGATTTGCTCCTTTAAAAAGTTTACTTCATTTATTTATTTTTCCTCATATTCCAAATTAAATTCAATAAGTTCAGGCAATTCTTTAATATTTTTAAATCCAAAATACTTTAAAAAATCATCGGTGGTGCTGTAAAGTATTGGCCTTCCAGGAGCATCAAGCCTTCCGTTTTCTTTTATAAGCCCTCTTTCAAGAAGAGTTGCAATCGCTCTATCGCTTCTAACTCCCCTTATTTCATCTATTTCAATCCTTGTTATAGGTTGCTTATATGCAATAATTGATAAAGTCTCAAGGGCTGCCTGTGAGAGGTTCTGCCTACCCTCAGGCTTAATCAGCTTTTTTATATATTCTCCGTATTCAGGCTTTGTTGAAAGCTGTATTTTATTATTAAATCTTACAATATAAAGTCCTCTATCCTCAGATTTATAACTCTCTTCTAGCATCTCTATAATAGTTTCAACCCTTTTTTCGCTTATTCCAGCTACATAAGCTAAATCCTTAATTGAAACAGGATCCCCCGCTGCAAAAAGTACCGATTCTATGATTCCCTTAAGCCTCTGATCATCATCTTCAAATTGAAAATCAATCAGGAAATCTTCCATAACTCATCCTGCCCTTCTATTATTATTTCTTCAAAGTTTTTATATTGAATTGCAGTTATAAATTTAAGTTTTATAAGTTCAAGCATAGCAAGAAAAGTAACTACTATTTCAAGCTTTGACTCTGCATTTTCAAAAAACTTTTTAAAGGATACTCTTTTATATTTATAAACCATATTTTTAATATAATCCATCTTATCTTCTATCCTAAATTCATCATAGTCTATGTCCCTTGGTATTTCACTTCTTTTGTTAAACCTGTTTTCATAGGTTTTAATAACTCTTTTATAGGCTGTCATAAGGTTTTCAACGGTTATATTTTTAAAATATATATCCTTGTTTTCAATATCATCTATTATTTCAGGGCTTTTAAAAAATATAGTTCCGCATTTTTCATATTCCTTAAGCCTTTCAGCAAATTCCTTATATTTTTTATACTCAACAAGTTTTTCAACCAGTTCCTGTCTCGGGTCGATATCAGCAGATTCCTCATCTTCCCTTACATTTACCTTAGGAAGTAACATCTTAGATTTTATTTCAAGAAGAGTTGATGCCATAACTAAAAACTCGCTGGCAATCTCAAGATCTAGCTCCTTCATAGCCTTAAGGTAAGAAATATACTGCTCTGTAATTTCAGCAATAGGTATATCATATATATCTACTTCTGATTTCTTTATCAAGTGCAAAAGAAGGTCTAAAGGACCTTCAAACATTTCAAGTTTAATATTTATAGACATATCATCACCATCATAAAATTATTGTTATTAATTTTAATATAAGTATTTTAACTGCATGTATTAAAAAAGATAAAAAATAACTCACCTGAGGTATCCAAAGAAGAGCAAAAAGTAAAAACATTCCCCATCTTTCAATTCTGTATATAAAATCCGCAACCCTTCCTCCAAAAAGCTCTGCAAATATCTTTGAGCCATCTAGAGGAGGTATTGGTATAAGGTTAAAAACAAAGAGCCCTGTATTTATTGTAAAAAGTTCCCCCAAAAAATATACTATTCCCTTACTGCTTGGACTAAAAATAACAAAACAAAGAGCTGTAAAAAAAGATAGTAAAAAATTTGAAACAGGTCCTGCAAGGGATGTTAAAATTATCCCAAGCCTTCTGTTTTTATAGTTCCTCGAGCTTATAGGAACAGGTTTTGCCCATCCAAACTTAAATAAAAAAAGTGAAATTATACCTACAGGGTCAATATGAGCAAGAGGATTTAAAGTGAGCCTTCCATATCTAAAGGGAACATCATCTCCCAAAAGAGTGGACATTAATGCGTGGGAATATTCATGTATTGAAAGTGAAATTATAATCGCAATACCAGTTATTAAAAACTGAGCAATGTCGTAATTAAACATAGTCTTGTCCTCCATTTAACAATTTTATAAGCATATTGGCTTTATTTGACGCTATACATTCTTTTCTTATATCAGGCGGTAAATCTATAGCATCCTTTATATCTATTTTTATTGTATTATTATATTTTAAATAGTTTTGAACCCTTTTGTCTTTATAATAGACAGCTTTAAGAAGGGAATATTTTATATTCTCCCTAAAAAGATATTTATATACTTCAAAGTCGCTCTCTAAAAGACTGCTTTCTAAATCTTTTATCTTTATTGAATCCTTTATAAAATTTTCCCCTAAACATAAAAAATCCTTTAATCCTTTGAGAACTTCATTTTGATTTTTATAAAAAATAAGAACCATTTTTTCATTAAAACAAAGCTGACTAAACTTTATTTTATCATATTCTAAATATATATACACATCTGATTTTAAAACGGATTCTAATATTCCATATCCTTTTAAAAACCTAAGGGCTGAAAGAGGATTTTTATCATTTAAAAGTCCTTCTATCTCAAGCCTTATCCTTCCTTTAGGAAGTTTTAAAACATAACCTTTTTGAAGAGCTTCTTCTATAGCTTTTTTAGTTTCCACTTCAAAGTCAAATCCAAATCTTGAAGCATACTTAATTCCCCTAAATATTCTTGTTGGGTCATCCTTAAAGCTTTTTTCATGGAGTATCTTTAATTTCCTATTTTTAATATCTTCAATACCATTAAAAGGATCAATAATTTGAAATTTTTCATCCTTTAAACTAACTGCAATCGAATTTATAGTAAAATCCCTTCTTTTTAAATCCTCAACAATTCCTGCTGGTTTTATTATAGGCTTTGAAGCAGCGCTTAAATACTTTTCTGACCTTGCCATAACAAAATCCACATCAAATTCTTTATAAAAAAATTTTGCCGTACGATAGAAGCTATTATACTTAAAATCACATTTTAAAATATCAGAAATTTTTGTAGCAACAATGTAGTGCTCCTCTTCATCTAATTCGCATACAAAATCAAAGTCTATAGGATCTATTCCCATTAAAATATCCCTTACAGCTCCTCCAACGAGATAACATTTTATATTTAAAACCCTGAAGACATCTAAAAAAGTTTTAATTATATCAAAGTCTAAAAACCCCATAAGAGCCTCCAAAATTAATACAAACAAAATATATTTAATTATACCACTACTTTTATCTTTTCTAAACAAAAATAAAAGCGCCCTAATAAGGGCACAGATTGTTTTTATCTTAATGAAAATTTTTTAATCTTTATTTTCTGTACAACTTCTTTATTGTTAAAATATTTTGCTATTTCATCTTTATCGTTTATAATATATTCTTTGCCATTAAAATTAATTTTTATAGCTTTAACCTTTATGTCAGCGCTTTGTTCCTTTGATGAATCAAGAATAAAAGCCTCAAAGATACAGGTTTTGTAAGTTGAGCTTTTATCAAACAAAAGGTTGCCTGTTTTAGGTAAAATCCTAACTCTATTGTTATCAGTATCTAAAATAAGCTCTACTTTTGCATCCTTAGATTGATTATATAACTCCTTTTTATTCTGTATAATTGTTATAGAAAATGTCGTTTTATTTGGCACAATCCTTTTATTTATATGCATATTATTAAAATTGATATAATTATAAAAATCTCTTAAATTAACCTTTATTCTTCCTAATTCTGCTTGCCTTATATCTTCTCTATTTCCTAAAATGCTGTTTTTAATATACTTTATTTGTGCCTCTTTTAAATCTACATCCCCTGCTTTTTCAGCTTTAAATGATATTTTGAAATTAATAGTATGGGAAGGAGATTGATTATTTTTAAATTCTATATCATTTATTTGCCCTATAATTTTTCCATTTTCAACTTTAAATCCCTTTGGAAGACTTTCCAAATCTACTTCTATACCTTCAGGAATAACGTATTCAAAATTAATATTGCTATATAATACTGATTTATTTATAACGCTGTAAATATTCTGCATAATAGAATCAACTTCTTCAGGTTTTTTAGTTATAAATTTTAATCCACCACCTGCACTTGATGCTGCATTTAAAAAATCATCATTGATATCGCTATCATTAGTTTTCAGACCTATAAAGTGAGCCTTTACTCCCATAGACTTTAAATCATTAAGAACATTTATAGCCTTATTTGCGGCAACTTCATCATAACCGCTGCCAAGTCCCTTTATACTGCCATCGTATAGCATATAAAAGGTTGGATTACCGTCGGTAAGCACAATAATATGCTTCTCATTATTATCGTTATTAAAATATCCCTTTGAAAGAAGAAGTGCCGATTCTAAATTCGTTCCTCCAATTACGCCAGTACTTAAAGCATACATTTTATCAATCTTACTTTTATACTCATTCAAAGTATTGCTATCAATATTTTTCAAATTACTGCATATACTATCATAATATCTTCCATACCAGGTATCCCAATAATACTTCGTACTCCATGTGCCCCAAACACTGTTATAAGAATTATAAACTTTTTTATCGATGCTTCCATCATTTACATAGGTATCAAAATCAACTAAACCAACCTTGTCATTGCTTATTTTATTATTATATATAGTATCCATTAATCTTTTAGCTGCTTCCTTAGATTTATCCATTTTTTGATTTTCATTCATAGAACCTGATGTATCCATAACAAGTATTATAGAAACTGGTTTTCTTTCAACGCTAACTTGTCCTTGAGGTTCAATTTTAAATGACGCTTCAAATTTTTCATCGGAATAAATTTCAGTTTTATTGTTTAAAGCTGTAAACTTAAGATTAGTAGTATCTTTATAAGAGCCACTGTTAGAATTTTTTAAAACTATTTTAACTGTTGTCTCTTCAGTTTTTAAATTTCCCTTTCCTTGATTATTTTTATAATTAACTGTAATTTTCCCTAAGTCGTTAAGATTTTTAATATCAATGTTTTCTTTTGCTTTTAAAACAATATTATATTCTATATATTTTTCTGCTTCCTTAGACAATCCCGAAGCTGTTAAAACTTGATTTTTAAAAGATGCTTTTGGAAGATTTGATGATTTGAAATCAAACTTATTTAAAACAGCGTAACTAAAACTAACAGGAACACTTTCATCAAAATCCTTAGAGTTTCCGTTAATATAATATCTGTACACTACATTAACCTCTTCACCCTTTGCAATAAAATTCCCATATACAACACCATAGGCTTCGCAGCTGAAAATAATACTTGCATAAGCTGTATTATTAACGCACTGCATGAAAATTAAAAGAAAGATTAGAAATACAGAGATAATTCTTTTTTTCATTTTCCCACCTTCTATTTTTTTATTATTTGTCTTCTCGTATTAATTAAAATGTCAGTCGTTTTGGGATAACCAATATATACTTCCTTTGTATATAAATCTTGAAGCAATATGCCCTTTGAAAAGAATTGATATAATTTATTGCAATCATCTTTTCTACTATAATCATAATAATTCATTATCTCTTTAGAAATTTCTTTATTCCATTCTAAAACTATCTTTTCTCCTTTTAAAACTACATCCCCTAAGCTAATAATATTTCCATATATTTTTGTATCTTTATTGCTACTTATAGTTACATCTTTAGAAGTTGCTATTAAAATTTTATAGCCATTTAAATCATAATCTTTCCCATCAACATTTTCCCTATTTAAATTAATATCTATATCATCATTAGAAAGTCTTATATATATTCTTTTATCTTTATTTATTAGTTTAATATCTCTACTTAAGCAATCAAAATCTAAATAATACTTTAAAAAGTTAAATCTTTCATCTCCAGTACCCCTTATTTGAAATTTTAATCCCTTATCTTCAAATTTTATCTTTTTTATTATCTCAGCTTTTTTTGTATCTGCTGTATATTCAGCTTCATCTTTAATCGAGTAATTGGGGTTTAGATATTGGTTATTGTTAGCAATAAACAAAAAAGGGTAATAACTTCTATCTACATCCTTTAATTCTATTTGAGATTTATTTATTTCAAAGTCAAATTCTTCTGGATTGCTAATATGATTGCTTAAATACAAATTAACATAATTCTTTGCATTATTTATAACATCTGCTCTATTGCCAATTTTATTAAGCGTATCCCAAACATCGAACATATTAATCCTTGAAAATTCATCTTGTTTATTATAAATATCTAGATAATAATCTCTATAATTAAAACCATCGATTTTATAGGTATATATATTAAAATTTGGGGCGATAGCTGTAGTTTCAAAGGTTTTAAATATATGGTTATCTGAATTTTTTAACTCATCAATAAAAGCTGTACCAAATAAATAAACCTTTCCATCAATTTTAAGCTTTGCAGAATCATCATTTATAACAATTGAAGATGAATTGTTAAAATTCGTGTCATCATTTGACTGTTCAAAGGAAATCAAATCCTTTTTAATATATATACTATTATTATTTTTATTTTCAGCATACAAAGAAATATTATCAGAAATATATAAATTACCATTAAAATTCATTGAAGAATTATTGGCTTCTTCATCGGTAACCACTGAATTGCAATAGGTATCCTTTTCAATCGTAATTTTTGAATTTGGAGCCGATGTTCTAATATAACCGCTGTTTAAATAATATTTATCTTTATCTTCTCCATTTATAATTCCCTCTTTTTCTTCAATTCCTCCAACCACAGCCATGCCATTAACTATCAAATTTCCTCTTATATTGTCAATGATATTAAAATTTGACCTGTTAACGGAGGATTCGTTTATACCATTTGCTGTGCTTTTATTAATACCTGCAATAATACCTCCATACTTATTATAAGGAGCATTTTCATTCAGCTCATTCCCAGAGCCCCTTACATATACATCTCCATCTATATATGCCCTATTATCTCCGTTTATTATTAAAAGATTTTTATTTGTCAATATACAATAATCAAGCAGCGGATTATATCCTTTCTTTTCAACTTTTGTATTAATCTTCTCAGAAACCTCTTTAAAAGGTGTAAAGGTGAAATTTGTAAACAAAATTCTTTCAACCTTTTTACTATTTAATGATGTTTTAACTATTAAAGAATCTACTAACCCTTTATCATTTTTATAAAATAATCTGCTGTGATCCTTAATACTTTGAAATAGATTATTATCAAAGTCAGAATAAAACTGATAGGTTATATTTATATCTGATGACGCCATTTTAGCAATATCTTCATTTATCTTCCCTTTAATATCTTCCCACTTTAAATCAGCGGGCAAATCCATCGTCCCTGCTTTAATCGGCAATGTAATTTCATTTTTCAAATATTTAGTCAATTTATCTACATAATAATCTCGAAAAATTATTTTCATCTCTTCTTCAAAATTATCTTTTTCATAGGCTTCTTTTATTCTTTCATCCTCTAAATTAGGCTCTCCTGATGGCGTAAAGCAGTATTCGTTTACTGCGTTTTTTGCTGCATTTCCTAATGAATTCATATAATTTATTATTATATTAGTTGCCGCATCAGCATAATAAAATGCTTCATTTTTATTTTTATAGCTCGCGCTCTGCCTTAAGGAGGATAATGTTATTTCCATAAGTCCAAGGCTTAAAGTAAACAATACCACTATAATTAATATTACAAATATCATCGCGGAACCTTTTTTCTTTTTCACAGGTCTAACACCTCTTTAATCATTAACACTAAAAGTATAGCTCTTCTCTATTAATTTTTTGCCATTTTTCTTAACAGTAATAACAACTTTTTTGTTTACTGTCTTTTTTTCATCAACTGTTTTCTCTATTAAATTAGGATAAACAGATATTATATTTAGACCCTTTTCTTCATTTTTAATCTTTTTATAAAATTTAATGTTTTTGCCGCTTAAAATTCCGTTTTTATAAACTCCATCAATCAGAATGTTTAAATTTTTTTCGCTGCTTTTTTGCAACATATCTGCATATATAATAAAATTGGGATTATCAATATAAAAACTAATTTCACCCTTTGGTATAGAATCATAAAAAATCTCATAATTTGCCTTATTATTTTCATAGGTAATTTTAATTTTGATGTTCATATTATCTACAATAGGTATAGAATATGATGAATTAATATTTATATTGTTTTCATCAAACTTTATATCCAAATCTTTAGATGAAATTTCATCTAGCAGGCTTTCAGCATTATAGTAAATACTATAATTGCTGTTGTTAGGATAAGTGATTTCTTTTAAACTGCCATCCTGCAAATAGGCTTCATAAGCATAACTTAAAACAGAAGCCAACTCTAATTCTTCCTTTGATGATTTATTCACGTTAATATTTGATTCTATAAGTTTTGAAATTGGTATTATAAGCATTGCAAAAACAGCTACTGCAAGCAAAACTTCTAATAATGTATAGCCTTTTATATATTTTCTATTCATTTTATCATCTCTTTTCAACATATACCTTATTCCCATTTGTTGTTATATTAAGTCTTGGAAAATTTTTATCATCATTCAAAACATATACTCTTACTTTCTTATCAGATTCATTTTTAATATTTAACAGAACTATGTTTTTGTCCTCTATGTATTTCCTTCCAGAAGAGTATATCGAAATTATTATACTGTCTGTATTGGCTTTGAATTCTTTATAGGTATTATCTCTAGGATATTTATCACCTTCAGTTGACATTTTATAAAGTAGAGTATCCTTATTTTGCTTTATTTCTATTTGAGCCTTTTCGATTTGCTTGTTTTTCCCATATACAATTACGTTCTCACCGCTCTTTACCATTTCAACGGCGCTCGTTGGAGAATTTAAAGTAGATGCTGTTATTATAAAATCTTTATTCTTCAAAATATAATTATCCGTTACTTCCTCCGTAACTTTTTTTGTAAAATTCAATTTAGAGAACAAAAAATCCTTACCTGTTTTTAAATTAAAATCCTGCCACTGCCTAATAGGTGCATTTTCATCTTTAAATCCATAAAAATTCAAATCAAAGGAAACTGCTAATATATTGCCTTTTACTGTTGGAACCATCGAAATATTATCGATTGAGTATATTGTATTAAACTGTTTTGTTTCAATAAAAAGTTTTTTCAAATTATCATAGCTTATCTGAGTAGATATCTTTAGAGTATAATAAAATCCTCCATCAATTTTTTTATTGTTTTTATTATATTTATACTCCTGCCTTTGTGAAATTGGAATATCATTTACTTGTGCACCATATTTTCTTAATAAATTCAGAGCATCAACTATACAAAATTTTTCATCTAAATTTTTCGATAGCTTTTGAGATATATCAAAATAATCATATTTTGTTTCTTCAATTTTATTCCTATTTTTATTATATATCTCAACAGCCCTGTTTAATTCTTCCTCTCTATTTATAAGCCTTTGGTTCTCCTCTTTAAGCTTTGATATCTTTCCTGACATAAAGCCGTATATGTAATAATATCCAACTCCTATTATAAAAATCATCAATATTAATAATAATTTTTTATCTTTTTCTGTTAAATTTTGCATATTATCACTTCCTCACTATGTCAGCAGTTATTGAAGTTCTTTTTTCATTGCCTTGTCTTGATATGCCGTTAAATACTATATTCTTAAAAATATCAGCATTTTGCATATTATATATAAATTGAGCTATATTCTCTTCCTTGCTCGATTTAATAACGAAAGAAAGTTTATCTTTTGTGATTATCATATTTTCAATTGTAATCTCTGTTGGAGTTATCTCCTCTAATACCATAATGGCCTTATTAAAAGCTTCATTCTGATTTGATATTTCATCAGCAATAGCTTTTTTACTTTCATATTTATTTTTTATTTCAGTATATTCTTTTACCTTCTGCTCTATTGGAATAAGCTTATTTATTCTTTCAGTCAGCTTTGTATTTTGAATTTTTAAATTTGACATTCTGAAAATAGAAAAAATAGTTAGAATAATAAATACAGCTATCTCTATAAAAATAAAATAATATATTTTTTTATCCTTCTTCTCTTTTTTTATCTGCCTGTTATAGGCTTCTAATAGATTTATATCTTTATTTGTATTTATTATTAGATTATCAAACATAATATCACCCTTAACTATGCAAGCATTGAAATTGGGATTATATAATCTTCTATCTTTATATCGTTTTTGGAGTCTATAAAATCAAACTTATCTAATATATTAACTATAATTCCTGTCTTCTTTGAGATAATGCTTGGTATATCAAAATATTTACAAAGTTCCCCAGTAATGTAGATGCTTTTAATATCCTGCCTTTCTCTCATCCTGTAAAACTCTATAAGTTTAACTGCATTATCTATTATCTCGTTAAGCTTATATTCATCTGCTATGAAATCATCTCTATCCTTGTTAAATAGCATATCTTTCATATCATGGGGATAGGTTTTAGTAAGCTGTATAACTTTATTTTTTATAACCACACAGGTTAAAAAGCTTCTCTCTATATTTATAAGCATTGACTCCTCCTTTTCACCTATCCCTATTTTTGATGAAAGCTTTGAAAGAACATTAGATTCTATATCAACTTTATTTATTTTCATATTTAGCTTATTCATAATTTCTATTACCTGCTCAATTATACTTTTAGGAACAGCAAATACAAGAAGCTTTAATTTTTTATTTTTTCCCTCTTTTATAATCTCAACAATCTTATAGTCTAATATATATTTATCTATGTTAACTGGAAAATACTGTGAGGATTCAAATTTTAACATATCATATATTTTATCCTCAGAAACAAAGGGAAGTATAATTTCTCTTACAAGAAGATTAGTAACCCCTGATAAAACAACATTAACATCAAACTTTGATACTTTGTTTTCTAACAGATATAAATTTAATGCATTTAAAATATCCGTTTCATTATATAAATCAGATACCATATTAACTTCACTCTCAAGCCTTATTTCCTTATAATTTATAACCTTCAGTTTTTTACCTTTTCTACCTTCTATAATCTTTATATAACTGCTATTTAGTTCTATGCTCAAGCTGTTAAACATATCCATATTCCTCATTTCCTAATGTTATATTTAATTAAATAATCCTTATATAAATTTCGAAATTTAAAATCGTAATTAACTTTAAATTTAATCTCAATACCCCCTAAGTTACCATTACCATTTAAAATCTTTTCTATTTTAAAATACTTAATGTTTCCTGATAATAAAGTCTTATCTGATTTTATTCCATTTTGTATTTTAGATATAAATATACTACCCTTGTCATAATATATTTCAATTTTAATGCTCTTTGTAGAATCAAATTCAACTTGAGAATTATTATCAATAGGAAGATATAATATTAATTTATCATCATCAGCTTCTATTTTTTCCTGATAAGACATCTGTAGGGACTGCATAGTAAAATCCATAAAGCTCTTAACCTGAGATTCAATATATGCCTTTTTCTTTTCTTCAAATAAAATCATATAGTTTGAATTAAAAAAGCTATATAAACTCCCAATTAAAATAAATAATATTGCCGATGTAATTATTATTTCTATAAGAGTAAAACCTTTTTTTTTCATAAAAAACCTCTAATCAACTGTAATATTGCCAGGAGGCATATCATCAATATGAATCTTTTTTGAAATGTTTTCTGTCTTTTTGATTACAATATCGCTGAATTTTTTATCATCTATATTGTAATCGTAATCTTCTTCTATTTTTTCACTGGATAAAAAGGCTTCTCCTTTAGGAGAAAAATAAATATATTTTGTAGATGAATCAAATACTTTACCTTCAATTATTAATTCATAATCCTTTAAATCAGTTTTTTTAATAGAATTTCCATGATTTATTAAAGACACTTCATAGTTATTTCCGTTTTTTAAAATCTCTATATAATAATCCTTAAAATTCATTTCTTTATTTCCGTTTTCATAGGTATCCTTAAGCATAGATGCTATTTCATCTGCTTTAGAGTCAACCTTCGATTTAACGGAAAGCCTTGTAAAGTTTATATAGGATACTGAAAGAAGTATTCCTAATATTGCAACTACAATTACCATTTCAATCAAGGTAAAGCCTTTTTTCATAATAATCACCTTTTAAGTAAAGTAGGAGGGGCAAAACTTGCCCCAAGAAGAAAAAATAAATTTATTTTGTTTTTTTAGTAACCAGTTCCAACGTTAGGATATAATGTAATCGTATTTGCCTGAATTATACCATTTTTGTCTTTATCCGATACTCCAACTATTAAAACATTATTATCTATGTCTAATTTATAAACAAAAACATAACCTGATTTATATTTTACTTGAGGAACTGTATTATTATTTAAGACTGTAGATGTTACTTCTGAATAATTCGTTTTACTTTCTGCAATTGTATTTCCTTCTGCTATTTGTTGTTGAATTAAATTAGCTATAGTTTTTGCATTTGCAATATCTGCACTTTTCTTTGAATTGTTAATCTGTTTTGTTACCTGTGGTACTGCTATTCCAGCTAATATTGCAATTATTGCAACTACAACTATCATTTCAATCAATGTAAAACCTTTTTTCTTATTTCTTTTATTCATTTTCATTCCTCCAATCACATACTCATATTTCCATAGAGTTTAAACATTGGCAGTATTATCGATGCAAGCATAAAACCTACGATAAGTGCCAAAAAAACTATCATTACAGGTTCAAATACTGCCGTAAGCCTTGTAACCATGTTTTCGACCTCATTTTCATAAAGGTCTGCAATTTTTGAGAGCATCTCCTCAAGGGTTCCGCTCTCTTCACCAGTTTTAATCATAACTGGTACAAGCTCTGGAAAAAGCCCTAAAGACTTTATAGGTTCGCTTAATCCTTCACCTCCTCTTACCTTTTCTACAACCCCTTCAAATTTCTCCTCAATGTATGCATTCTGCAGAAGTTTTTTTGTTGTTTCAATTGCTGTTATAAGAGGAACGCCGGCATTAACAAGAGTTGAAAGCGTTCTTGTAAATCTTGCAATAGAAGAATAAAGAGATATTTTCCCTATAAGAGGTAATTTAAGCTTTAAACTTGAAAAGAATATACTTCCTGAAGGAGTCTTTTTATAATATTTAATTAAAATAATAAGCAATATTATAAATAATAATACAAACATCCAATTATTTTTCATAAAGGTGCTTGTGTGCAAAATAGCCTTTGTAGCTCTTGGAAGTTCCACTCCTAAATCATTGAACATTCCAACAAAGGTTGGTATTACAAATATAAGAAGAAGATTTAAAACCAATAATGAAACCAAAAGTACAATTATTGGATATATAAGGGCATTTGTTATCTTTTGCCTAAGCTTCATTTCCTTTTCAAACTGCACAGCCATCTTATCAAAGGAATTGTCAAGAGAACCTCCAACTTCCCCTGCCTCCACCATATTAACTAAAATTTCAGGAAATACATCTGGAAAGCCCTTCATTGAAGATGAAATTGATACTCCCTTTTCAACATCCTCAGACAGCTTAAATACAGCGTTCTTTAGAACTTTATTGTTTATCTGGTTCTTCGTTACATTAAAACAAGTTAATATATTTAAACCTGCCTGAAGAAGTGCTGCAATCTGTCTGCAGAAAACAGCCAAATCCTTTGCACTAACCTTTTTATGAAATTTTAAATTCAACTCTTTATTCAGCACATTATTCTCATTTATCTTTAAAATATATAAATTTCTATCTTTAATCTGCCTTAGAGCATCCTGCATATCATCGGCTAATACATTTCCATTAATTTTTTTACCCTTTTCATCTATTGCTTCATAAACATAATTTGCCATATCTATCCCTCATCAATCCATAGAATATGTAACTCTTAAATATTCCTCAAAGGTTGTTTCACCCTTTAAAACCTTTTGAATACAGCTGTTTTTTAGTGTAACCATCCCATTTTCTACAGCCAAATCCTTAAGCTCATCGCTGCTTAATCCCTTACTTATTGCAGACCTTATTTCTTTATCTATAGTCAAAATCTCATAGATTCCTGTTCTCCCAATGTATCCTTTTTGACCACAATATAAACATCCCTGGCCTTTATATAGCTTGTACTCTTTTGTCTCATCAAGTCCCATGGCTTTTATTTCATCGATTTCTGCATTATACTCTGTTTTACAATATGGGCATATTCTTCTTACAAGCCTTTGGGCTATAACTCCTATTAGAGATGAATTAATCATAAAAGCCTCAATCCCCATATCTAAAAGCCTTGTTACAGAGCTTGGTGCATCGTTAGTGTGAATAGTTGATAATACTAAATGCCCTGTTATCGCAGCCCTTACCGCAATTTCTGCAGTTTCTCTATCTCTAATCTCGCCAATCATAATAATATCTGGATCCTGCCTTAATATGGATCTTAGAGCTGATGCAAAGGTAAGTCCTGCCTTGGGATTAACTTCAACCTGATTTACACCATAAATAGTGCTCTCCACAGGATCCTCAACGGTTATAATATTTCTATCACCAGTATTAAGTTCCCTTAACGCTGTATAAAGGGTTGTGGATTTACCGCTTCCTGTTGGTCCAGATACAAGTATTATCCCATGGGGCGAGGATATTAATCGTTCATATTGCCTTAAATCATGCTCAAGAAATCCTAAGTTCCTTTTATCCTTTAAAAATTCTCTTTTATCTGCAATTCTTATAACGATCTTTTCCCCAAACACAGTTGGAAGGGATGATATTCTCATGTCATATTCTTTATCATATATCTCAAAGGAAGTTCTTCCATCCTGTGGAATCCTCTTTTCAGCAATATCCATATTGCCAATTACCTTTATTCTTGCAGTAAGAGGAGCATGAAGTTCATACTCAACCTTCATTATTTCATATAGAATTCCATCTATTCTAAATTTAATCCTAACTTCATTTTCAAAAGGTTCTATATGAATATCACTTGCTCTTTGATTTATAGCTTGTTCAAAAATTGCATTTACAAGTTTTACAATTGGGCCTTGAACATCATCCTCTGCAGGCTTTATATTTTTATCAAACTTAAATATCCTATTTTCCTTTTTAAATTCTTCAGCAGCCTTTAAAGCTTCCTGCTTCCCGTAGTATTTATTAATAAACCTTTTAATATCTTCTTCTCTTGACAATACCGGCTGAACCTGTTTACCTGTATATATTGCAACATCTTCTATTGCAAATATATTTAAAGGATCAGCCATAGCAACATAAAGATTATCATTATCAAGCCTTATAGGCAAAAGAGTATACCTTTTTGCAAGAGTTTCTGTAATAAGTTTTACAGCTTCACTATCAATAGGATACCTCTCAAGCTTAACATGGGGGATACCAAGCTGATATTCTAAAACTTCTATTATCTGATCTTCAGTTATATATCCATTCTCTACCAATATCTCTCCAAGCTTTTTATTGGTGTTTTTTTGCAAAGTTAAAGCCTTTTGAAGTTGTTCGTTTGTTATAAGTCCAGCATCTATTAAAAATTCTCCTAATCTTTTTCTTGTTTTCATCTCATATCCTTCCAATACAAAAATTTATATATCAATATTTATATATATCATTAATTATTATTAAATTATGTATTTTTTTGTTAATTTTTTTATTATAATTTTACTATAATTAGGTATTTTTTACAATATAATATTATATGAAATTAGGGTGCTCTTAGCACCCTAATTTTTTACCTTTATCCATTCTTTAAGCATAAATTTCATAAAATCTGTAACTTTCATTTTTTCCACATCACAATCAACTACTGCATCTACCTCTCCTAAAATATTGCTTCCATCAGTAGCTTTTATAACGCCTATCTTGTCGCCTTTCTTTAAGGGAAGTTTTACATCTTTTATAAGCTCAAGTTTCTTCTCGTATTTAGGTCTGCTCCCCTTATCTACTATTAGGTTTAAATCCTGTTTTGCAACTATGTCTATTTTTTCAGGGAGAGCTTTTGGCATAGAAATGCTTTGAATAACTTCTCCCTTTTTCATTACGCCTATTCTTTCATATTTTGCAAATCCTAAATCGAGAAGCTTTCCTGCATCTTCATTTCTCTCTTTCCAAGATGGAGAACCCATTATTACTGAAATAAACCTTATTCCATTTCTTTCAGCAGTTGCAGAAATACAATAAAGAGCTTCTTTTATATATCCGGTTTTCAAACCATCACAGTTTTTATAGCTTTTAAGCATCTTGTTTCTATTAGTAAGGGTAAAGGGTTTTTGCCTTCCCTCACTTATAGTTTCCATCCATATCTTTGTATAATCCAATATCTTAGTGTGTTTTAAAAGCTCCCTGGACATTATTGCAATATCATAGGCTGATGAATAATGGTTATCTGGAAAAAGACCTGTGCAATTGTTAAAATGCGTATCATTCATGTTAAGCTCCTTAGCCCTTACATTCATCTTTTCAACGAAAGCTTCTTCTGTTCCTTCAAGAAATTCAGCAAGGGCTATTGCCGCATCATTTGCTGATTCTACTGCAACTCCTTTTAAAAGTTCTTCAACAGTTCTAATTTCACCTGCATCGAGGAACATAGTACTTCCACCCATAGATCTTACCCTTTCGCTGCAAACCACTTTATCCGTAAGCTTAATCCTGCCACTATCAACAGCCTCCATTGTTAAAAGCATCGTCATAATCTTAGTCACGCTGGCTGGGGTCAGTTTTTCGTGGGAATTTTTCTCATATATCACCTTACCTGTGCTGTTTTCAACAAGTATTGCAGATTTGCAGTTTACATTTACAGAATCTTTAACAGAAGGCTCCGCTAAAGCAGTTAAAAAGCTATTCATAAAAATAAAACAAAAAATTAATAATCCTATTCTTCTATATTTCATTATGTACGCCTCCTAAAATTAATATATACTTAACTTTATTTTCCCCTAAAAATAAAAAAAAATAATAAAAAGCTTAAAAATATAAAAAAACGCCTTGAAACAACTAAATCAAAGTTATTTCTGGCGTCTAAATAATTGCTTATAAATCTTAGTAAAATCTTTTTATTCCATCCTTTGTAACTATTCCGTATATTAAAGGTCTTTCCTTCGCCTTTTCCTTTACAATATGATAGGCTTCATGGATCTTTTTCTCTGCTGCTTTTGCCTTCTCTATATCTTTTGCATGAAGCTTTGCAATTACGTCTCCTTCTTTTACATAATCTCCAACCTTTTTAGAAAGGACTATTCCCACAGAAAGGTCTATGCTTTCTTCTTTAGTTTCCCTTCCTGCGCCAAGAAGCAGTGCTGCTAAGCCTATCTCATCCGCTGTAATTTTAGATACATATCCTTCCCTTTCAGCTTTTACATCAATTTCAAGCTCAGATCTTGGAAGAAGATCTATATTATCTATCATAGATATATCCCCACCCTGAGCCTTTACAAATTCTTTAAATTTATTAAGAGCCTCGCCGTTTTTTATTACTTCTTCAAGTTTTTCTCTTGCCTCTTTTTCATCCTTTGCCTTTTTAGATAGTATAAGCATTTGAGAGCCTAATATAAGACAAAGCTCATATAAATCTGAAGGTCCACAGCCCTTTAAAGTATCAATTGCCTCTTTAACTTCAAGGGCATTCCCAACAGCATATCCAAGAGGCTGATCCATATCTGATATTATTGCTACTGTGCTTCTTCCTACATTATTTCCTATGTCTACCATTTCCTTAGCAAGAGCAAAGGAATCCTCTATAGTCTTCATAAAGGCTCCACTTCCTGTCTTAACGTCAAGAACTATTGCATCTGCCCCCGCAGCTATTTTTTTGCTCATTATGCTCGAAGCTATAAGAGAAATATTATCTACCGTAGCTGTAACATCCCTCAGGGCGTATAACTTTTTATCTGCAGGAGTTAAGTTTCCTGTCTGTGCCCCTACTGCAAGCTTAATACGATTTACATTTTCTATAAATTCATCCTGTGTCATCTCAACAGAAAAACCTTTTATGGATTCGAGCTTATCTATCGTTCCTCCAGTATGTCCAAGACCTCTTCCAGAAAGCTTTGCAACCGGAGCTCCTGCTGCAGCAACCATAGGCCCTAAAACAAGAGTTGTAGTATCCCCAACTCCTCCCGTACTGTGCTTATCTACCTTAATCCCTTCTATGGCAGATAAATCTATTTTATCCCCTGAATTTACCATTGCCATCGTAAGGTCTGCAGTTTCTCTTTTATTCATTCCCTTAAAATAAATCGCCATTAAAAGGGCAGATACCTGATAATCAGGTATGCTTCCTTTTGTATATCCTTCTATAAAAAAATCTATTTCTTCCTTCGAAAGTTCACCTCCATTTCTCTTTTTAAGAATTATATCGTACATCCTCATGATTATTCCCCCATTTACATATTAATGATGGTTTCCTTAATTAAAGAAACAAATTTTGTTTTTGCTCTGTTAGCTGTTTCAACTACCCTGCTATGATCGAGAGGTTCAAGGTTATCAGCTATTGCCATATCAGTTATAACTGATACCCCAAGAACCTTCATACCTCCATGATTTGCTACTATAACCTCTGGAACAGTTGACATTCCAACGGCATCAGCGCCAAAAGTCCTTAACATTCTAAGTTCTGCAGGGGTTTCATACATAGGTCCTGAAACAGCTACATAAACTCCTTCTCTAACCTTTATATTAAGCTTATCAGCCATATCCTTTACAAGTTTAATCATCTCTTTATTGTAAGGCTGCGACATATCAGGAAATCTCGGTCCGAGCATATCAAAATTTTTCCCAATAAGAGGATTTGTACCAATCATATTTATATGATCTGTAATTATCATTAAATCCCCTGCTTCAAAATTTTCATTCATACCTCCACAGGCATTTGTTACAATAAGATTTTCGACTCCGAGGGCTCTTATTACTCTAATAGGGAACGTCACCTGTTTTAAATCATAGCCTTCATAGAAATGAAATCTTCCATTCATTGCGATTATGTATTTATTGCCTATGTTTCCAATTACAAACTCTCCTGCATGACCTACAACCGTTGACTGTGGAAAATGAGGTATATCAGAGTATTTTATTATGATTTTATTGCTGATTTCCTCAACAAGACTTGAAAGACCTGAACCAAGAATAACTGCAACGTCTAAATCTTTTTCTATCTTCCCTTCTATGTATTTTTTAGCCTCTTTAATCATATCGATATAATCCATTTTTTACGCCCCCATTATAACCTTTTTATTATTTCTTTTACTAAAGTTTTAAATTTATCCTTTACCATATTAGAAGTTTCAATTACTTCTTCATGGTTTAAAGGTCTATCTAATATACCACAGGCCATGTTAGTTATACAAGATATACCAAGAACTTTCATTCCGCTGTGATTTGCTACTATAACCTCTGGAACAGTTGACATTCCAACGGCATCTCCACCGAGAATTCTTATCATTCTAACCTCTGCAGGTGTTTCATAACTTGGTCCTGTCATCATAAGATAAGTCCCCTCAACAACCTCTATATTCTTATCTAAAGCAGCTTTAAGTGCAACATTCCTAAGTTCTCTGTCATAGGGCTGAGACATATCAGGAAATCTTGGGCCAAAATCATCGAGGTTCTTACCAATCAGAGGATTTGTCCCTGTAAAATTAATGTGATCCTTTATTATCATAAGATCACCAGGCTTAAAGGATGTGTTAACACCTCCTGCCGCATTCGTAACAATTAGCTTTTTTATTCCCAAACTTGAAAGCACCCTCACAGCAAAGGTAACTGTCTTCATGTCATATCCTTCATAAAAGTGAAATCTCCCATTCATCATAATAACTTTTTTGCCTTCTAAATCCCCGTACACAAATTCACCTGCATGACCTGCAACGGTTGACTGTGGAAAATGAGGTATATCAGCATATTTTATAATTGTTTTGTTCTGTACTTCATCAGACAATTTACCAAGTCCAGAGCCTAGGATTATAGCGATATCCGGTATTTCTTTTATTATACTTTTTATATAACTGCATGATTCTAATATTTTTTCTTTATATTCCATAATATTACCCCCTGTATATTTGATTTGCAAAACTTTCTCCTTCAATATCAGCTTCTACACTTAAAAGCTCTGTTATTGTCTTCCCAATATCTGCATAGGTATTTCTTATTCCTATATTTACACCTGATTTAAGCTGTTTACCGTAGAAAATAATGGGTATATACTCTCTTGAATGATCGGTGCTTGGAGTTGTTGGATCACATCCATGATCAGCAGTAATTACAAGAACATCATCATCTTTTAGATTTTCAATAATTTTGGGAATCATGTTATCAAATTCTAAAAGTGCCTCTGCATAACCTGAAACATCATTTCTATGGCCATAGAGCATATCAAAATCTACAAGATTTGTAAAAATTAATCCTTTTGAAGGCTCCTTCATAAATTCTATGGTTTTGATTATTCCATCCATATTATTTTTAGTATGTACTGCTCTGCTTATTCCATATCCTGAATATATATCCTCAATCTTTCCTACTGCTAAGACTTCCTTTCCAGCCTCTGTAATATAGTTAAGCATAGTTTTTTTAGGCGGCTTTAAAGAAAAATCCTTTCTGTTAGATGTTCTTTTATATTCTCCACTGTTTCCAATAAAAGGCCTTGCAATAACTCTTCCAACAGCATGTTCTCCTTTTAAAAGTTCCCTTGCAATGCTACATATTTCATAAAGTCTTTCAAGAGGTATCACTTCCTCATGGGCAGCTATTTGAAATACGCTGTCAGCCGAGGTATAAACAATTGGATATCCTGTTTTTATATGCAAATCTCCAAGTTCTTCAATTATCGCTGTACCTGAAGCAGCATAATTACCAAGAACTTTTGTTCCTATTTTCCTTTCAAATTCATTTATTAAATCCTGAGGGAATCCCTTAGGATAGGTTGGGAAAGGTTTTTCAAGAACTATACCTGCTATTTCCCAGTGTCCTGTTGTTGTATCCTTTCCCGATGATTTCTCAAGAGATTTACCATAGCATCCTAAAGGATTTTCTTCTTTTTCAATACCCTTTATTCCATCTATGTTGCCAAGTCCAAGCTTTTGAAGATTTAAAAGTTTAAGTCCCCCTAATTGTTTTGAAATATTGCCTATTGTATCGCTTCCTTCATCATTAAAATCTCTGGCATCAGGAAGCTCCCCAATCCCAACGCTGTCCATAACTATTAAAACAACCCTATTAACCATACTATCTCTCCTCATTTTTAAAATAGTATTTTTGAAAAAACTTTCAATGATTGGAATTATATTATAACTCAAAAAAAAGAAAATAAAAAGGGCTTTATGCCCTTGGATGTGTCTTTTTATATACATCACCTATTCTATTTTTAATCATCTCAGCATATATCTGCGTAGTCGATATATCCGAATGACCAAGCATCTGCTGAACTGACTTTAAGTCAGCACCGTTTTCAATAAGATGGGCAGCAAAAGAGTGTCTTAATGTATGTGGAGTTATTTCTTTATCTATATCAGCTAATGCCGCATAATATTTTATTATTTTCCAAAAACCCTGTCTTGTCATTTTTTCACCATGAAAATTTAAAAATAAAGATTTTTCTTCTTTATTTTTAACAAAATAACTTCTATGATTATTCAAATAATTTTTGAGAGAATCTATGGCTATTTTCCCTATTGGTATTATTCTTTCTTTATTTCCATTGCACTTAATATAACCAACTTCAAGATTAACATCAAAGACCTCAAGGTTAACAAGCTCAGTAACTCTTATTCCTGTTGCATACAAAACTTCAAGCATAGCCTTGTCCCTTGCTCCCTTAGGTTCCGTTACATCTGGAATAGAAAGAAGCCTTTCAACTTCAGATATTGAAAGTATCTGGGGCATTTTTTTTTCTATCTTTGGAGACTCTAAATCCAATGTAGGATCATAAGTTATTATATGATTTCTTATAAGTACACGATAAAAAGCTCTAATAGATGCAAGGCTTCTTGAAATTGAAGATACTGCCCTGCACTCCTTTTGAAGATATATTATATAAGCAATAATATTAGTCTTTTTTACATTTTTAAAATCTATATTATTTTCAGATAAATAAGTTAAAAACTGTCGTATATCTCTGCTGTATGAATCGATAGTATTTTTGCTCAGCCTTTTATCATGGGTCAGTTCTTCTAAAAAATCATTTATAACCTTATCCATTTAAAAGTCTCCTTTTATGACAGCTTTTATATTAAATATTCAACATTAAAACGATAATTCCTTCATTATTTATTTAAAATCCTATTATTTTATGCAATAACTTTAAAAAAATTAAAAAAAAAGAATTTGAATTATTATTATCCATTACATATATAGAATTATTAAAAGGAAGGCTATTATTATATATTATCGTATTTATGAATTCATTTATCAAGTAAGGGATAATAATTCCTATAATAAAAATTATTAAAAAAACTTTAATATATAATAAAATCATCTTCCTGTCTGCCATCATAAAAGCACCTCTATTGTATAATCATATAACTTGCAAGACTTTTTATTAAAGCAGGAGAAATAAAAGCTTCAACAACACTTCCAATACACATTATCATGAAAAATACTGCAATTATAACCGTATAGGTAAGAAGGCTGTTTTTTGCGCCAATAGAAGGAGTGTTTCTTATTTTCTGTCTGAATGTCTGTAAAGAAAAAGTTAAACTAAATGCAGAAATTATCAATAAACAAGGTATATATAATATATTTTGAGGTAAAACTGCAATCGATGTAAATATTAAGCCCTTCCACCCTAAACCTTCAATTAAAAATCCAATTGTAAAACCAATTATAAATCCTCTAAAGGATGTAATGAATAAAGTTACTGGAACTCCAATTATTGTAATACTTAAAATCCATATAAAAAATACTGTTTGAAAATTATTTTTTAAAGATTGAAAAAATATATCATGATTAGAAATACTTTGACCATTAAGTACTTGAAAAAAATTATTAAGATATATTATAAGATCCTGCTTTTTATTGTAATCCAATGCTTTTATTGTAAAAGCTCCTGATGCAATGCCTATTGCAAAAAAAAGAGTAACTGTGAAATATACCCATATATTATCATGTATATTTTTTGATACCACATCATTATATCTTTTATTCATAAAAAAATCCTCCTTCTCATTAGTTTCTATAAATTTATATGAAAGGAGGACAACTATTATGTTATATTAATTTTTCTGCTGCTAAAATACCAACTATAGTTTTTGCATCCTTTATGTCTCCATTTTTTATCATCTTCAATGCTTCTTCATACTTTACATACAATATTTCAAGGTTTTCATCCTCATCAGGATTTACTTTGCCATCTTCCATTTTATTGCAAAAATATATATACAATTTTTCACTTGAGAACCCTGGAGATGGATATAATACATTTAGAAGCTGAAGTTCTAAAGCCTTTTTCCCTGTTTCCTCCTCAAGCTCTCTTTCTGCACATCTTATAGGCTCTTCACCTTTTTCCAATTTACCTGCCGGAATTTCAATAAGAACTTCTTCAAAGGGTTTCCTAAACTGTTTAACTAAAATTATCTCTTTTTTTTCATTAACAGCTACAACTCCAACCCCTCCATTATGTTCAACAATCTCTCTTAAAGACTTTTTCCCGCTTGGAAACTCTACTTCATCAACTCTAAGATTAATTACTTTTCCCCTATGAATATAATTTTGCGATATAGTTACCTCTTTAAAATTCATATAAATCACCTCGTATATTTTGAAAAGTTTAGCATAATAATATAATATCACAATATTTTAGGAGATGAAAAAAATTATGGAAAAATGTTATAAAAATCAATTAATAATGTGTGGAAAAATCGATGATATTATATATTTTTTAAAAGAGAGTCAAAAAAAATACACATACGTTTACGAATTAATAAAAGAAATGCAGCAAAAAAAATCACAGAAATATACATTAACTAATATAAATCTTAATTTTTCATTCTTTGAAAACTATTTTTAACAAAAAAACAGGCATATCAATACAAATGCCTGTTTTAATTTTTATTTTATATTTTTTATCCAAGCTTTGCTTTAAGTCTTAATTTATCAGCAACCATTGCAATAAATTCACTATTTGTAGGTTTGCCTTTGTCATTATGTATTGTATATCCAAATATTTTATTTATAGTATCAACCTGTCCACGAGACCAGGCAACTTCAATTGCATGCCTTATCGCCCTTTCAACTCTGCTTGCCGTTGTATTATATTTTTTAGCAATTGAAGGATATAATTCTTTGGTTACAGCGCTTAGCAACTCAACATCATTTACAACCATTTGAATAGCTTCTCTTAAATAAAGATAACCTTTTATATGAGCAGGAACTCCTATTTCATGAATTATATTTGTAATTTCAGCCTCTAAAGTATTAGGATTTTTTAGGCTTGTAGTTTCAGATGAAATAAGAGAATTCCTTCTGATTTCATTAGTTACAATATTCCCTAAAAACATTTGCCTTATTCTATTTGTAAAAATTTCCATATCAAAGGGTTTTACTACATAATATTCAGCTCCAAGATTTATAGCTCTTTGAGTTATTTTATCCTGTCCAACTGCTGACAATACTATAACCTTAGGTAAAGATATATTTGCCATTGAATTTATTTTCTCAAGAACTCCAAGTCCATCAAGATGCGGCATAATAATATCAAGAACAAGTACATCCGGTTCATAGGTTGATACAAGTTTTACTGCTTCAATACCGTCCTTTGCTATTCCAACCACATCAAAATCGCTCTGACCTTTTAAATAATCACATAAAATATTGGCAAACTCCTTATTGTCGTCAGCAATTACTATTTTAATCCTTTTGTTTTCCATAAACATCCCAACCTTTCTTTCCATTTATTAGCAATTATATTATTCGACAAATGTTATTGATTTCCTTCTTAATTTAATAAAAAAATTTTAAATTAAACTAATTTTATTTTGCATAAAGTTTAAAATAATACAAAATATTATTTTTATTAATAAAACACATTGGAAGTCTGAAAAAATTCAAACTTCCAATTTATAAAATTAAAATTTTACTCCTGCTTCTTTAAGCATCCATTCTATATATATCCCATATCCCATATCTGGCTTATTAACAAAAACATGCGTTACTGCACCAACAAGTTTTCCATCCTGAATTATAGGACTTCCACTCATTCCTTGAACGATTCCTCCTGTCTTACTTAAAAGTTCATTATCTGTAACTCTTATTATCATACTTTTTGAACTTGGTTTTGATTGTTGAGTTAACTTTTCTATATATATGCTGTATTCTTTAACTTCACTGCCATCAATTGAAGTTAATATTTTTGCTGATCCTTCTTTAACTTCATTTTGCATTGCTATTGGTATTGGATTATTATAAATGTTTTTATAAATTTTACTACTAATCTTTCCAAATATTCCTGTAGCAGAATTTTTTTCTATATTACCTATCTCATCTTCAATTGAAAAAGCACCCCTAAGTTCTCCTGGTTTTCCTCTAACTCCCCGTTCTATAGATAAAATCTTTGCATTATATATTTTCCCAGTATTTATTGGAAGAATCAATCCCGTATCAACATCGCTTATTGGATGACCAAGGGCACCAAATATTTTAGTATTATCATCATAAAAGGTTAAAGTTCCAACTCCTGCTGTTGAATCTCTGACCCATAGTCCTATTTTATATTCACCTTTATTTTTAGTTTGAACAGGTTTCACAGAAATTAATTTTACTTCTCCATCTTTTATTATTTTTATTTTTAATGGTACATCTTTATTATTATTTATGATGCTTGACAACTCATTGCAACTATTTACCTTTGTGCCATTTATTTCAATAATTCTATCTCCTATATTTATTCCTGCTGTTAATGCTGGGCTTTGTTTCCATCCTTTATCTCCATCTATATCTGAGAAACCTACAACAAGTATCCCATCCATGTTAATTTTAACTCCTATTGGCTGTCCTCCTGGAATAACTTTAAATTCAGGTATTATACTTAAAGTCATCTTCTTTACAGGAATAACGCCAAATAGTTTAATGCTTAAATTTAATTTGTCCTTTTTAGCTCTTAAATTATTTTCATTGCTTGTAGACTCAATTTTATATATTAAATTATTTTTTAAACTGTTATTTCTAAAATTTACCTTAGCACATCCGCTTGAAATTTTAATATTTTCCGGCATAGACATAACATTTATCGTAGCAATAAAGAAAGCAAGAACAATTGCTATGCTAAAACTTGTTAATATTTTAATATATTTATTTTTCAAGCTCATCACTCCTTAACAGGAAGTCTTTAAATCTCACCTTCTTTCTACTTCTAAATTAACCTTTTTAGCGTCCATATATACTATAATAATAAGTACAGTAATAACAATATAAAACTTTAATGTAAAGTATACTCTAATGAATATAAAAAAAAGCCTAAGTTTAAAACTTAAGCCTTTTTATTTGTTTTTTAACTTTTGAGCAAGTTCAATCATTTCTTTAGCATGTCTTCTAGTAATATCTGTAACTTGCGCACCAGAAAGCATCCTTGATAATTCCTCTATCTTACCATTAATATCAAGATTATACAATCTGGTAAAGGTTTTTTCATTATTTACATATTTTTCTATTTTAAAATGTTTATCTGCCATAGAAGCAATCTGTGGCAGGTGAGTAACACATAAAATTTGATGAGATTTTGAAATTAAACTCATCTTTTCAGCTACACATTGAGCCGTTCTACCACTTATTCCTGTATCTATTTCATCGAATATCAAAGTTGGTATTTTATCAACTTCTGCTATTACTGTTTTAATAGCGAGCATTATTCTAGACATTTCTCCTCCTGATGCAACCTTATTCAATGGTTTTAAAGGCTCTCCAGGATTTGCTGTCATCATAAATAAAATTACATCGTTACCATTTTCTGTTGTTTTTTCCTTTTCTTCTACTGCAATTTTAAAAACTGCTTTTTCCATTCCAAGATACTTCAACTCATTTTCTATCAACTTTTCAAGTCTTATTGCTGTTTCTTTTCTTTCATGTGTTATTTTATTTGATAATTCATAGAGCTTTGCTTTATATTCTTCAAGTTTTTTAAATTTTTCTTCAATAATTTCTTCATTTTTGTCCATCATCGAGTATTCTTCTTTTATATATAATAAATACTCAAGTATTTTTTCAATAGATTCCCCATATTTCCTTTTTAATTTATTTATTAAATCAAGTCTTAATTCTATTTGCTCAAGTTCATTTGAATCAAACTCTAAAGAATCTTTATAATCTCTTATTATATTTATTATATCTTCAAGCTTATAATAAATGTCTTCAATTGTAATCCTTATATCTTTTAATTTTTCATCATATTTTTCAACTGATTCAATATGGGCGATGCTTGTACCAATTTTATCATATGCACATTCTCTATTATTTTCTCCATCATAAAGTTCTGCATATATTAAAGATAACGAAGAATATATTTTCTCAGCATTAGATAATACATTTCTCCTTTTTAGAAGTTCTTCATCTTCACCTAATTTTAAATCTGCTTCAGAAATTTCCTGAATTTGATATTTTAAAAGATCCATCCTTTTTATCTTATATTCTTCATTTTCTTTAAGTTTTTCAATTTCTCTTTCAAGTTCCCTTACTTTATAATATGTATCTTTAAATTGATGTTTAATATCAATAAAACTACTACTACAGAATGAATCAAGTATATCCATATAGCTATTTTCATTCAATAAAGATTGATGTTCATGCTGTCCATGTATATCTATAAGCAAACTGCTTATTTGTCTTAAAAGACTTAATGTAACTGTTCTATTGTTTATTCTTGACACAGTTCTGCCATTTAAATTTATTTCTCTTGAAATAATTAATATATCATCAATTTCAATACCATTAGCAGTTAAAATATTATTGATTTCATCATTGCTTTCAAATACAGCTTCTACAAATGCAGATTCTTCATCCGTCCTTATAATATCTTTGCTTTGCTTTTCGCCTAGAACAAAATTAACAGAATCTATTAAAATCGATTTTCCTGCCCCTGTTTCACCTGTTAAAACATTTAAGCCATTCGAAAAATCAATATTTATATTATCTATAAGCGCAAAATTCTTTATATGAAGCTGCAGGAGCATTTACACTCCTCCTATTCATTTAATATTTTTTTAAACTTTAAAACCATATCCTGAGCCTTTTCAGGAGTTCTTGCAATTAAAAGTACAGTATTATCACCTGCTACGCTTCCAACAAGTCCCTCAAGTCCCATATTATCAATTGCTTCTCCTGCCGCAGGTCCTGAACCTGATAATGTTTTTATAATTACAAGATTATTAACATAATCAATATTTATCACTGATTGAGTAAAAATGTTAATAAATTTATCTGTTAAAATATTTTTTCCTTGAGTAATAGCAGCATATTTATATTTACCACTATTTGAAAGCACTTTTATTAATTTTAATTCTTTAATATCTCTTGATACCGTTGCTTGTGTTACATCTATACCAGCATTTTTTAATTCATCTACAAGTTCTTCCTGAGTTTCTATATCCTTTTCTCCTATTATTTCTAGTATCTTTGCATGCCTTGCAATCTTCATAAAAAAACCCCTTTCTTTAATCCCTTTCGTTCTTTAATTTGTTTCTTAATACGTCATAAAAACTTCTATTAAAAACTTTTATAAGCCTTGCATTAAATGGAGCTTTTTTTATAATTACACTATCGTCTTTTTTAAGCTTATAACTTTTTTGTCCATCAGTAGTTAAATATACTCCTTGACTATCGTCTATAACATCTATTTTTATAATCTCATCCTTTGATATCACAATCGATCTTGAACCTAGAGAGTGAGGGCATATAGGCGTAATTAATATAGCACCTATTTTAGGATTAACTATAGGTCCTCCAGCTGAAAGGGAATAGGCGGTTGAACCCGTTGGCGTTGATATAACAATACCATCTGCATTATATGTATCCATATACTCATCATTTACATATATTTTAAGAGTAATTATCCTCGAAAGTATTCCCTTAGTAATTCCAAAATCATTCAAGCAATAAAAAATATCTTCCTTTGCTCCTTCTTTTATTACCTGTGCCTCAAGCATAAGCCTGTCTTCTATTGTAAACTCATTATTCGATATCTTTTCAAGAGCAGTAAAAACATCCTTTGATTCAGCTTCAGTAATAAATCCTAAATGACCCATATTTATGCCAAGCAAAGGTGTATTATAACCTATAGCCTCTCTTGCAGCTTTAAGAAGCGTTCCATCTCCTCCAAGAACTATAGCATAATCACATTTACTGTATATTTCTTTATTATTGTATCCTAATTCCTTTTTATTCAATATAGCTGCAACTTCATCTATTAAAAGAACTTCATCCTTCCTTTTTTTTAACCATTCAAAAATTGAAATAGTCATATTAAGATCTTTATCTTTACATAAATTAGTAATAATTGCTACTTTAGCCATAGTTTCACCGCCAATAATCTAATATATATTTCTATAATAATTTAAAAAATCCTCTTTTTAACTCTATTTTTCAAGTATCTTATGTGATTTTTCTACAATATCATCAATCATAAAATCTATATTTTCGTCAAATTTATTTTCATCATTAATCAAATATGCTAGATACTCAATATTTCCTTCAGGGCCCTTTATAGGTGAAAATGTTAAACCATTAATCCTAAACCCTATATTTAAAGCAAAATCTAATATTTTTTTTATTACTTCTTTATGTACAGCCGCATCTCTAACAACACCTTTTTTACCTACTTTTTCCCTACCAGCTTCAAATTGCGGTTTTATGAGGCATACAACTTCACCTAAAGGATTTAAAAGTTGCTTTACAACAGGCAAAACGAGTTTTAAGGATATAAAAGAAACATCTATTGAAGCAAAATCAATTTTATCCTCTATATCCTCAGGTTTTACATAACGTATATTAGTTCTTTCCATACATACTACCCTTTGATCAGTTCTAAGCTCCCAAGCAAGCTGACCATATCCAACATCAACTGCATACACCTTTTTAGCACCATTTTTAAGCATACAGTCTGTAAAGCCTCCTGTTGAAGCACCTACATCCATTGCAATTTTATCTTTTAAAATTATTGAAAATTCTTTTATAGCCTTTTCAAGTTTTAATCCTCCACGACTAACATACGGAACAGCTTCACCCTTAACTTCAATATTTGAATCTATTGAAACCTTTTCTCCAGCTTTATCAATCCTGTTGTTATTAACAAAAACCAAACCCGCCATTATATTTTTTTGAGCTTTTTCTCTTGAATCAAAAAAACCTCTTTTTACAAGAAGCAAATCTATTCTTTCTTTTCCTTCAACCATATTTTTCTCCTTATATGTTCATCAATATTTTTTCATATATTCCATCCGTATCTAATCCATATTTTTTATATAATATCCCAGGACTGCCATGGGGTATAAATTCATCGGGAAAACCAAGCCTTATAATTCTGCAATTATATTTTTTATCCATTGCATATTCTAAAACTCCACTGCCAAATCCTCCTGTAATCAATCCGTCCTCTATAGTGAAAACAATTTTAAATTTTTGTAATATCTTATCAAGCATAATAGTATCTATAGGTTTAATAAATCTGCAGTTTATTAGTGTTGCATTTATATTATTATTTTTTAATCTATTTAAAACTCCATAGGAAAACTGAACCATTCTTCCTACTGAAAGTATTGCAATATCATTTCCATCGCTTATAACTTCCCATTTCCCTTTAATAATCTCATCATAGGTTGAAAAATTAATATTAATATCTCCACCTCTTGGATATCTTATTGCAACAGGTTTTTCGTATTTAAAGCACCATCTAAGCATATTTTTAAATTCAATAATATCCTTTGGCGATAGTATGGTAATGTTAGGTATAGATCTTAAATAAGCAATATCAAAGACGCCCTGATGTGTTTCCCCATCTTCTCCAACTATGCCTGCTCTATCTATTGCAAACATTACAGGCAAATTTTGAAGGCATACGTCATGTATAATCTGATCATATGCTCTTTGAAGGAAGGTAGAATATACAGCAAATATTGGTTTTAATCCACTAGCTGCAAGCCCTGCTGCAAATGTTACAGCATGCTGTTCTGCTATTCCAACATCAAAAAACCTCTCGGGAAATCTTTTTTTAAATTCATTCAATCCTGTTCCATCAGGCATTGCTGCAGTTATTGCAACAATATTGCTAATATTTTCTGCAGCTTTTACTATTTCTTCTCCAAAAGCTTTTGAATATGTCAACCTACCTAAGGATATATTTTCTCCTGTCTCGACTTCAAAGGGACCTACACCATGAAAAATTTCAGGGCTTTCTTCTGCAAAGCAATATCCTTTTCCCTTTTTAGTAACCACATGAACCAGAACAGGTCCCTTCTTATGCTTTGCTCTCTCTAATACTTCGCTTACCTTTTGTATATCGTGACCATCTATAGGTCCAAGATAAGTAAAGCCAAATTCCTCAAACAGCATACCCTGAACAACTAAATATTTAAGACTTTCTTTTAATCTTTCTGCACCTTTATATAAATTATTCCCAACTGCAGGAATTTTTTTCAATATCATTTCCAAGTCATCTTTAAATGTCAAATATGCTGGATCAGTCCTGATTTTACTTAAATAAGCTGCAATACTTCCTACATTTTGAGATATAGACATTTCATTATCGTTTAAAACTACTATAATTTTTGTATTAGAAATTCCTGCTTCATTTAAACCTTCAAGAGCAAGACCTCCGGTTAATGCCCCATCTCCAATTACTGCAACCACATTATAATTTTCATTTTTTAAATCCCTCGCCTTTGCCATTCCAAGAGCAGCTGATATAGATGTGCTACTGTGTCCCGCTGCAAAGACATCATAGGGACTTTCTGCTGGCTTTGGGAAGCCGCTCAAGCCCCCATATTTTCTTAAAGTATTAAATTTATTTTTTCTACCTGTAAGCATTTTATGAACATAAGACTGATGTCCCACATCCCAGATTATTTTATCCGTAGGCATATTAAAAACTCTATGCAGGGCTATTGTAAGTTCAACCACTCCAAGATTCGATGCAAGATGCCCACCTGTTTTTGAAACGCTCTGAATTAAAAAACTTCTAATCTCATCCGATAATTTATATAGCTCATCAATTTTAAGTTTTTTTATATCACTTGGCCAATTTATATCATCTAAAAGACTCATCATTTCTACCTCATTTATTTTATTTTCCCTTTAGAGTTTCTAGAAACCAAGCCACGCCATATACTATGTTATTGCTTTGGGAAATTGCAAAATTCTTCCCTATTGCCTTACCTCCAACAGTCAACGAAGCTATTAAAGCACTTATAGATAATGTTAATATGGTCTTATTTTGTATATTCGTTGAAATTATTATCTTACTTATTATCACAGCTCCTGTAGCACCGCTTACAACGCCACACACATCACCTATAACATCGTTGCAGAAATTAGAAACTTTATCTGCATTTCTAATTAAAAATACTGAGGTTTTAGCACCTTTTACCTTTCTTGAAGCCATTGAATGAAATGGAACCTCATCTGCAGCTGTAACAGAAACTCCTATTATATCAAACAAAATTCCTATAAGTATTATAATAACCAATATAATAAATGCAATAAATATTCCGACATTAGATAAAATAGCATTTGAAATAAAACTTATAAATGAAGAAATTAAAAAAGTCCATAAAGTTATTCCTATTATCCACTTATAATTTGAATTTTTATTTCCAGTTCTTTTTGTATAAAATTTAATTTTTTTCTTTTTTCCTTTTTCTTTCATTTCTTTTACCTCTATGTATGTCCAAGTGGTAGAAGAAAAGGTTAAGTTTGCGGCTTAGGTCCAGCAGGCTTTCCCACTTTTAAGACCTCAGCGTCGCCGCTGTGGCGGTTTCCCTTTAACTAAAAGTCCATATTGTTACCATATATGGGGCTGGATTACCACTTAGTCCACACTGCAATCCCTTTTCTTCCTCCTTAGGAACAGTCTAGGAGTTTTCCTCAACAGCTTAATTTATTATTAGCCTCTTTTGCAAAACTGGTTTCCTATAGCGATAATACAAAGCCTTGGATCCAAAGAATTTGTATCTGATCTATCCTCCACCAGTTCCACTCAAGGCAGGCTACACTGCACGC